>DDEP01000131.1 GCA_002336465.1 Pedobacter sp. UBA1951 | reverse complement strand
AAATTCTGGTCAGTATGAGAATAAAGTTTACGTATTGCCTAAACATTTAGATGAAAAAGTAGCACGTTTACACTTAGCTAAAATTGGCGTTGAGTTAGATACTCTAGATCAGCACCAAGCCGATTATATAGGCGTTAAAGTAGAAGGTCCTTACAAGCCTGAAGCTTATAGATATTAATACCCGGTTTATTACCGATTAAAGGGATGTACTTTGTACGTCCCTTTTTTGTTATATAATTTTTAAATTTTTGGTCTGTTCTGTTAATTAGGATTACCTTGCATCATAAAAATAAAGCGCAATGAAAAAACTTATATTTCTTTTGCTTGTGGGTCTAGGTTTAGGTGCAAATGCACAAACCAAAACTAAAAAAGCGGTTTCTAAATCTATTACCAACCAAGTGGTTGAAATTGCATGTGGAGAGTGCCAGTTTAAAATGAAAGGCAAAAGCTGCGACCTTGCTGTACGTATTGATGGTAAGCCTTATTTTGTAGATGGCAGAAAAATTGATGATTTTGGTGATGCACATGGCGACGATGGTTTTTGCAATGCAGTAAGCAAGGCCAATGTAACGGGAAAAATTATCAATGGCAGGTTCAAAGCCGAGAAGATAGAGTTGTTAAAAGAGGATAAATAGATAGTTAGTATTTAGATAGGAGATAGGAGATATGAGACTTTGCCATTCTCCATCCCATACTTTCCACTTTTAATTCATCACTTATCACTCCCCACCTATCATTTAAATGACGATACAATACCTTGCGAAAGATCAAACAAAGACCATTGTCTCCCAACAATATCATTCTTTTTGTTTTGTAGCAATGCAATGAAATCTTTTACACCGGGCTCTTCATTACCATTGCCATGTATCAGTACAATACTTCCGTTTTTTGCTTTTTCGCCTTTTGCCAACCAAGCGTCAGAACCAATAGGTATTAAACCATAACGCATAATTTTCTCAACTAGCTTCTGGTCAGAAACCAATCCCGGGAAACGGAAAAAAACAGAAGGGATGATGCCATTTTTTAAAAGCAATTGCTCATTTTCCAATACTTCTGCCTGTACATTTGTATCTTTTGCCAGCATAAAATTCTGAGAAAGGGGAAGTTCATTTACCTTATGATTATAGGAATGGTTGATCCACGTAATAGCCAACTGCTTTTTATCTTGAAGTTGTTTAAGCCAATCAAAATCACTTTGATGTTTCAATAACCATTTGCCCGATATAGAAAAGGATATAGGAATGGGTTGCGAATTTTTAAAGTTAGATAACAGATCGCTTACGATAACCCGGTCCATTTCTTTATGTGAAGGGCACAAATCTACCGTTAAGGTAATTCCATTTTTGGAACTTAAAGGCATATTCAAGCCAGAGTTTTGTATGGCCTTATCATTAGAAAGGATACTTTCCATCACTTTTACATAAGGCGAATTCTTAAATATTGCCCTTACATTGCTAAAATCTACACTGCTAAGCTGATAAAGCTCTGCGGGCTCTATCTTGGTTTTCAGACTTTGCGGATCTGTCAATAGCAAGTACTTCTTCTGGTTCGATTTAAAACTTCTGATGGCAATGTATTTTCCACTGCTGCTAACAGCCAGCGCATAAATGGCTCTATAAGCGCTCAGGTTTTCGGTATATTGTGCGCTGCTCTTTAAGAAAAAACAACAGCATAGAAGAACTAGGCCAAATTTTAAAGAAAGATTACGAAGAAACAGCTTTAATAACATACAGTAAATGAAATAGGTAGTAAGATTGATTCGGTATAACTTAAATGCATTAAGTTAGGGTATTTTTTATAGAAATTACAATAGTGTTCTAACATTAAGCTAACTTTGCAGCATGACAAAACTATCAGTCAATATTAATAAAATTGCCACTTTGCGTAACAGTAGGGGAGGCAATAACCCCGATTTGGTTAAGGTGGCTTTAGATTGTGAACGCTTTGGCGCACAGGGTATAACGGTGCATCCACGTCCCGATGAACGTCACATTCGTTACCAAGATGTATTTGATCTTAAAGAAGTAATCGCTACCGAATTTAATATAGAAGGTAATTGCCGTGAACAGAAATTTGTTGATCTGGTTCTTGCGAACAAACCGGCTCAAGTTACATTAGTACCCGATGCTTTGGGGCAGATTACCTCAAATCATGGTTGGGATACAATTAAACATCAAGCTTATTTACAAGATATGGTAGCACTCTTTAAATCAGAAGGTATAAGAGTTTCCATTTTTGTTGATCCGGTTGTTGAAATGGTAGAAGGTGCCTTGGCCACTGGTACAGACCGTATTGAACTTTATACAGAAGATTATGCAAAACATTATCATACAGATAGGGAAAAAGCAATAGCACCCTATTTGGCTGCTGCCAATAAAGCCAATGAGTTAGGCTTGGGATTAAATGCAGGACATGATCTGGATTTATACAACTTAAAATACTTTTCACAGCATATCCCTAATTTGTTAGAAGTATCCATAGGCCATGCCTTGGTTTGCGATGCCCTGTATTATGGTTTGGAAAACACGGTTCAACTATACTTAAAGCAACTAGCCTAATATGCTGAGAGGGATTTTATTGGTGCTGTTGGGCGCATGTAGTTTTGGTATTCTTTCTACGTTTGTTAAACTGGCTTATGCCGAAGGTTATACCTTAGGAGATGTAACCGGTACACAGGCTCTTTTTGGTGCGGCTTTATTATGGGTAATCTATGGCATACAACAAAAAACACAGCCAAAAGATAAACCTAAACCTGTAATTGTAACGCACTGGTTAAAGCTTATGCTGGCCGGTACTTTTACCGGGATGGTAAGTCTTACCTATTATCAGTGTGTAAAATACATTCCGGCATCTGTGGCTATTATCTTACTGATGCAATTTGTATGGATAAGCGTGTTGTTAGAGCTATTCATTTATAAGAAAAAGCCTAACGGCTTACAGGTAATGGCTATTTTTCTTATTCTCATAGGAACGGTTGCTGCAAGTGGCTATTATGAAAGTAACCATGTTGCGCTAAACCCTGTTGGAATCGGCTTTGGAATGCTAGCGGCATTTTTTTATGCCCTATTCTTAATGCTGAACGGTAAGTTAGGCAACGAGTATCCGCCCCTAAAAAAGAGTGCCTTGATGATCAGCGGTGCATGTATTTTAATATTCTGCGTTTTGCCACCTCACTTTTTGGTAAATGGGGCTTTGGGTGGAAGTCTATTGAAATGGGGACTGATTTTGGCTGTATTTGGAACCGTGATACCTCCTTTATGTTTTGCAAGTGGCATCCCTAAAATAGGCTTGACCTTAAGTTCTATTTTAAGTTCTGCCGAATTGCCTGTGGCTGTGAGTATGTCGGCTTTGGTGTTGCATGAAGATGTGAGTTTGATAAGATGGCTGGGCGTGGCAGTTATTTTGGGGTCTATGATTTTACCTAATTTGGAAAATTTAAAAAAGGCTGATAAATTTAAAAGAAAAAGCCCATGAAAAAGATTGTATTTCTTGCTCTAATAACCCTGATTGCGGTTTCATGTAAAGATAAAACCAGTATCAATGCCGACGAAGCAGGTAAAGAGGTTACTAAATATTTGCAAACCAATCCTGAGTATAAATCTGGTAAATTCTCACTTGGAGAACTGAAATTCAATTCTGAGAAAGAATATAAAGAACTGGAAGCTTATCAGAAGTTGGAGCAGGAGGGTTATATCACTTTAACAAGGGTTAACGCTAAAAAGAAATTCCTTTCAAAAGACAGCAGTTTTGTATATACGGTAAAGCTTACAGATAAAGCTAGTGCATTTGTACTAAAACAGCAGAAAGATAATGCAACGGTAAAAGCTGTAAACTACGAATTGTCTGATGAGAAACCTGTAGATTTCTCTGTTGTCAACAGCAGTAATGCAAAAATTACGGTAACGTTGAAAAAGGTCAATACACCTTTCTTTTTCTTTGAGAAAAATCCAGATGATAGTGCTGACTTTATCAATAAAACCTATCGCTTGAAATACAAAAAAGAAACGGGTTGGAGCGTAACTCGATAAAAAATAGAAGAAGCTGTTTTTAACTTTTCGTCATTCCGTACTCGATACGGAATCTTCCCACTTCAAGATCCTGAAACAAGTTCAGGATGACGCATGGACGAAGAAAAACAGCTTCTTGTAAATGCCTTGAAAGAATCTTATCCTTTGTATTGCGGGTCATTTTTTCTAAAAACCCAATAAATTTTCTTAAGCTCTGCTTCTTTTAATTTGGTAGTTGATTTTAGAATCTTAATGAATAAAGCCACTTCTGATTCAGAAGCAGGACAACCAATTATGGAAGTGCCTTTGGTTTCAAAGCCGGTTCCCTCAGGACGGATATGAGAATCGGCCAATAGCTTTCCATTCTCGTCAAAAATAAACCACAGAGGAATGCCAAAGCCCTCGCTGTTGTATTTCTTTATCATTTCTTCTCCTCCCGGTGTCTCTAAATCTTTCTTATCCTTGTTTTCCATTACAGTAATCTGGCGCATCACAAAATTGTTGTCGAAATAAGCTTTAACAGAAGGGTCTTTCATGCTGTCGTCCATTTTATGGCACCAGCCGCACCATGAAGCACTAAACTTGATGAAAACCTTTTTATGCGTGGCTTTAGCCTCCTTGATGGCATTGTTTAAAATATCATCGGCTGTTAATTTAGTTTGTGCCATTGTAGTAAAGCTATAAGTAAGCAGCATAACAATGGAAAAGAATAGGTTCTTTGCTTTCATGTTCATGAGATTTAATATATCTAAATTACATAAAATCTGAAAAATATAAGCAACTGAAATGAAAGGATATATTAATGGATTATTCCTTTTGCGAGTGCGTAGAGCGGGTTGTGCTTGTAGTTGCGGTGCACGAAGCCTCTAGCTATGTAATTATTGCTTTATAATATTTGCAAAGCTTTATTTATCTCTTTTAAATCCGTACCTTTGCGGCATTAAAAATGCGATTATTCCATGAGCTTAAATATCCATTATCAGGAAAACTTTAAAGATCGCCACATTGCTCCAAATGAGGCAGATACAGCGGAAATGCTAAAAACCGTTGGTGTAAAATCAATAGACGAATTAATTGAACAGACCGTACCAGCGGCCATCAGGTTAAAACAGCCTTTAAATTTGCCGAAAGCTAAATCGGAGGTTGATTACCTAGCTGCATTGAAACAAACTGCTTCATTAAACAAGGTTTTCAAATCTTATATTGGTCAGGGTTATTATGATACCATAACACCTGGTGTTATTTTACGTAACGTTTTTGAAAATCCAGGATGGTACACGCAATATACACCTTATCAAGCTGAAATTGCACAAGGTCGTTTACAGGCTTTATTGAATTTCCAGACTATGGTAATAGACCTTACCGGTATGGAGATTGCCAATGCGTCTTTACTAGATGAAGGTACTGCGGCAGCCGAAGCCATGTTTATGCAATACAGTTTGCGTAAGAACGGTCAAGGCAATAAGTATTTTGTTTCTGATGCTATTTTTGCTCAAACCATTGATATCTTAAAAACACGTGCAAATCCTTTTGGTATTGAACTGGTGATTGGTAACCACCAAGAATTTGTACCAAACGCAGATTTCTTTGGCGCAATAGTACAATATCCTGCTGCAAATGGCGAAGTTTACGATTACAGAGATTTTGCTGCTGCTTTACATGAGCAAAGCATTAAGCTTACTGTAATTGCTGATCTTTTAAGCTTAACCTTATTAACTCCTCCGGGAGAGTGGGGTGCAGATGTGGTTGTGGGTACAACACAGCGTTTTGGTGTTCCAATGGGATTTGGAGGCCCTCACGCAGCTTATTTTGCAACTAAAGAAGAATATAAACGCTCAATTCCGGGTCGTATAATAGGGGTGACTATTGATAGCAATAACAATTATGCCTTGCGTATGGCTTTACAAACCCGCGAGCAACATATTCGTAGAGATAAAGCTACTTCTAATATCTGTACAGCACAGGCTTTATTGGCTATTATGGCTGGATTTTATGCAGCTTACCACGGACCAAGAGGTTTAAAGACCATTGCTGAACGTGTACACGGTTTAACCGTAAGTTTAGCCGAATCATTAAAGCTGATTGGTTATAAAGTAGCAAATACAGCTTATTTCGATACGATACAAGTAGAATTAAATGATTTAAGCGGTGCAATACATAAAGATTGTTTAGATAATAATATCAACTTAAACTATAACGGAACGTTGGTAAACATCTCTTTGGATGAAACTACCAATTTTGAAGATGTGGCTCTTTTGGTGCGCATTTTCTCTAAGGTTAAAGCCATAGCTACAGACAGCGTAAATGTTGTTGAAGAGGTAGAAGCAGCTATTCCTGCACAATTACAACGTAGCAGTGCTTATTTAACACATCCGGTATTTAATTCGCATCATTCAGAGCATGAAATGTTGCGTTATATCAAATCATTAGAGGCCAAAGACCTTTCTTTATGCCATTCGATGATTGCTTTGGGTTCATGTACAATGAAACTAAATGCAACTACGGAAATGATCCCTGTAACCTGGCCAGAATTTGGGAAGATACACCCATTTGCACCCGCTGATCAGGTGTTAGGTTATTATAGAGTATTTGATGAGCTAGATAAATGGTTGAGTGAGATTACAGGTTTTGCAGCAATGAGTTTCCAGCCAAATGCAGGTGCTCAAGGCGAATATGCAGGCTTAATGGTAATCAGGGCTTACCACCAAGATCGTGGCGATCATCATCGCAACATTGCTTTGATCCCTGCTTCTGCACACGGAACCAATCCTGCTTCTGCAGCAATGGCCGGAATGAAGATCGTGGTGGTTAAATCTTTGGAAAACGGTAATATCGATGTAGAAGATTTGAGAGCAAAAGCCCAAGAGCATGCGGCAAACCTTTCGTGCTTAATGGTAACTTACCCTTCAACTCATGGTGTTTTCGAAGAAAGTATTGTAGAGATCTGTAATATCATTCATGAAAATGGCGGACAGGTTTACATGGACGGTGCTAATATGAATGCTCAGGTAGGCTTAACCAGTCCTGCAAACATAGGTGCAGACGTTTGTCACTTGAATTTGCATAAAACATTCTGTATCCCTCATGGTGGAGGTGGCCCTGGTATGGGACCAATTGGAGTTGCTGCGCACTTGGTTAAATATTTGCCAGGACATGCGGTAGTAAATATTGGTAAAGAGAAATCAATTCATGCGGTGTCTGCTGCTCCTTGGGGTTCGGCTTCTATCCTATTGATCTCTCATGCTTATATTGCTATGATGGGTGGCGAAGGACTTACAAATGCTACTAAATACGCGATATTGAATGCCAACTATATGAAAGCACGTTTAGAACAACATTATCCCGTATTGTATGCTGGTGCTAATGGACGTTGTGCGCACGAGATGATTTTAGACTGTCGTGCATTTAAGAATTTTGGTATCGAGGTAGTTGATATAGCTAAACGTTTAATGGATTATGGTTTCCATGCACCAACAGTTTCTTTCCCGGTAGCTGGTACCTTAATGGTTGAGCCAACTGAAAGTGAGCCTAAACATGAGCTAGATCGTTTTTGTGATGCATTAATTGCAATCAGGAAAGAAATCAGCGATGTGGAGAGCGGAGCGTTAGATAAAATAGATAATCCTTTAAAAAATGCGCCACACACTGCTGCGGTAGTAACTGGAAATGACTGGGAGCATACTTACAGCCGTCAAACGGCAGCTTTCCCGCTTCCATATGTGGCAGCTTATAAATTCTGGCCATCAGTTGGAAGAGTGAATGACAGTTATGGTGATCGTTCTTTGGTGTGTGCTTGTCCTCCAATAGAAAGCTATATGGAAGAAGCATTCGCATAATTGAATTTAGATTAAAGAATAGCAAAAGGCCTGTGTTTTTACACAGGCCTTTTTTGTTGATTTATATAAAAAGGCTTTGCGTATTACCTTTAAAAACAAGTATAGTGCTTACTGTTTTAGAAGTTGCACGAGGCCGATTACACAGTCTTGCTCTATTTTCTTAGCAATGGGATTGTTGATTTGTGGTTAGTTGGGGAATTTTTTACTCTATTTTAAATAAAATCCTCAAATCTTAGCATTATTAGCTGTAAAATTTGATTAAATAGTTTTTAACATTTAAATTGTGTAAAAAAATACACTATTCGAGATTTGTTGTAGAAATATTTACCTATTATACCCCCGTTAGTGTTTTAAAACCTATAAGGTTTTAGATGATTGGCTCTCTCAAAAAACTAAAACAAACACATTGCTTTAAGGCTAAAAAGTAATGTGCTTGTTTTTTTATAACAACTTGTTTTTTAGTGTTTTATCTAAATTATTTGGCGCATGGATAAGGTTTTGTTGGCAGCACGTTATGTAGAGGGAGATCTAACTGATGTGGAATACAATGAGTTTGAGAGCATTTTGCCTTACGATAAAGAATTGCAACAACTGCTACAATATTATAAGCAGATAAATCGCACATTTAGTCCAAAAATATTCAATAATGAGTTTGGCTCGACTATTGGAGTTAAGAACGTAAACAACGTATTATCTCACGAGCAAAGCTATGTTATGGAAGAAGCAGTAAAAGTATCGAAAAAAATTAATTTTAAGCTTTTTTTAGGTCTTACAGCCTTGGTATTGACGGTTGTGTTTTTATGGGTTGCTTGGAAACCAGGTAATTATCCTAAATACCAATTCAGTAATGAAGCTATTGTGAAATCGTTAGAGCTTGCTCCGTATCCGGGTTTTAAAGAAGCAGCTACGGCTTTTGATGACGGACAGTATTACGAAGCCAAACAAATCATAGCCAAAGCATATAGGCAAAATCCTGATGATATTAGGTTAGCTAACTATTATGCAATGACCTTACTTGCTACTGATTGTAATGAAACCGTAAAGGATGTACTGACTCCTGTATATAACCAGTCATCTCAATACGCAAGCTTATCTGCTTATATCATGGGCCTTACCTACGTTAAAGAAGGCAACCATAAAATTGCTATGGAATGGTTAGGTCGTGTTAAAAAAGCAGCTCCTGAATATAATTCATCTCAAGAATTGATGTCGGTACTATCTAATTAAATTTTTCCATTTAAATATAAGGATAGCACTTAACACAATAAGTACACTTAGGCATCCGATCCAGATTATCATAGGGTCAGATGCTTTTTTTGTTTTGATATGTTGATCTTTGCCTGTATAAATCAGGCTGTCCCAATAATAAGGGAGATAATAGGCATCATTAGATTGTACTTGATTTAACCATGCCAGTTTAGCTAAATGCAAGGCTTCTGCACCACTTTTATCCTGTGAAAGGTACTGGTAAAAGCTTTTACTGATTTGTGCGGCAGCATTGTCGTTAACATTCCATAAGCCTGCAATAACTGCAGGGGTGCCCATGGCATTAAATCCGCGGGAGAAACTGATTACACCTTCTCCATTAGCTAAAAAACCATCTGCAGTTTTACAAGCCGTAAGCATGATCAGTTTGGGTGCNNAATATGCTGCTATGCTCAAATGCTTCATTAAAACTTTTACGGTTTATGGCTGCATCTGTGATAAATTTTCCACTTAAAACCTTTTTTAAGCTGGCTGATTCATCTTTTACCGATTCTAGTGCGGCATTATTGTTTTGCTCATGCGTAATAAATAACCCTGTAAATCTTGTAGAACCACTTTCTTTGTATTGAGCTAAGAGGGTATTGAGCGAGAAAGCATATTTAAGCGTGTTTCTTTTAATCAGAAAAGGCCAATGGCTAATCTGATAATTGAAATGATTGTTCGTGATTAATCCATCAAAAGAGAGGTAATTCAATGTTCCATCCGGTATGATGGTAAGCGTTTCGCTCGGTTTAATGGTTGCTTTGTTTAAGAATATCTGGAAGATATGAAATGAATCCTTAAAAAATCTTTCAGGGTTGTTTAAGGCTTTTTGTGGCCCATTCTTATAATAATCTTGGATAAACTGTTCGATGAGTATTTGTTTCTGAGTAGCTTCTCCGATACGGAAAAGGTTTTCCAATTGTCCGCGATTAACTTGTATAAAATAAATATGTCTGCTCCCCCAGAAATAACTTAATATTTTAGCATTACTTAAAGCGGATAGATTAATTGTTTGGTTATTCGCTACGGATGCCGTATTAAGCTCTTTATACTTTTGCCTCAATTGTTTTTCTACCTGAGCCAATTCAAATTTTAATCTGTTCAATGAAGCAGATCGCTCTGCTGTTCCTGTTTCTAAATTTTCTTTTTCTTGATAGATAATGGCTTTTTCAATGCTTTTTTTCTGATTAAAAAGAGGATCCTTTGTATGTTCAAATAATTTATAGGCTGTACTTTGGATATGATCCAGCAGGGTTCTACTTTTGGTCTGCTCCATAAAGTTTAAGGTAGTTTCCAAGTATTTCTTATCCTTGGTCTGTGTGTACCTGTCGTAGCAATAATCTATTCCCTGTTCGGCAATGTTTTTGAATGAAGCCTGCAAGCGTTGCTTGGTAAGATCATCGGTAAATTCATTTCTGATCTTATTGGCAGAGAGCAGGGAGAGCTTGATCAGTTCTAAACCTTCATCATATTTTCTGAGGTGAACATAAGTTTCGGCCATTAGGTTAAAAACCTCAACCAGTTTATTGTCGCCATAAATGCGGTCAAGAATAGGTTTCCCGGTTTTATCTGTAACCTTGAGCGTGGTTAGGGTTTGGTTAAAAAGAGCAATTGCCTGTTGGTAAGCACCGTTGATCAGTTCTATATTGCCTAATTGTGTATAGATATTTGCCCTTTCTCTTAAACGTGCATTAGGGTAGAAACGGTTTAAAAGAGCTAAAGCGCGATTAAAATAAAGTTTTGCTTTACCAGTTTGCTTAAGTGCTAGGTAAATGTTGCCTGCTGTAGCAAAAGTACCCATTGCCGTATA
>DDEP01000192.1 GCA_002336465.1 Pedobacter sp. UBA1951 | reverse complement strand
GGTATGGGATATTAATTTTGACACTGGCACCAACGTGGTAGATGTATATATCAATTTTTTACGGAATAAAATCGAAAAAAACTTTGACAAGAAACTCATTCATACCAAAATTGGAATGGGATATATATTAAAGTAAAATGAAAATAAAGAACCGGCTGGCCTTATATTTTACGCTCATAAGCGCTACCATGCTTTTAGGCACGCTTGCCGCTATTTATTTTACTTTCATTAAGTTTTTGGAAAGCGATTTTTACGATCGTCTTAATGATAGGGCTTACATTACCGCCCGCCTGTACCTCGAAGCCGATGAAATCTCTTCAGATTCATTGAACAAGGTAAGAAATCAATATCTCGAAACGTTGCACAATGAAGTTGTACGCATTTACAACACCCGTAATGATGCCGCATTTATTGGCGATGACCAACGCTACTGGACAAGCGATGTAATCAATGAGGTAAGAAAGCGCAGAAAACTTAAATTTAAAGAAGGACAAAGACAGGTAGTGGGTATCTTCTATAAAGATAATCAGGGCGATTTCGTTATACTGGCATCGGCCATAGACCAAAGTACCCTTAAAAGAACCGAGAAACTCCGTAAAATCATGGTAGTTTTCTTCTTTATTATCTTAGCGATCTTATTATTGTCATCTCGTTGGGTAGCCAAGCGTATTTTACGTCCTTTGGATCTCTTTATAGACGATGTTAAGAAAATCAAATCCAGCAATTTAGATTATAGGGTTCAGGAAGGCAAGAACAAAGACGAGATCGGTCTTCTAGCCCGTAACTTTAACAATTTAATGGAGCATTTAGAGCAGGCTTTCGCCCTACAGAAAACTTTTGTCTCTAATGCATCGCATGAACTGCGTACTCCCATAACCAGTATTTTGATGAGCGCCGAAATTACGTTGAGCCAACCTCGAACCGAAGCTTATTACAAAACAGCACTCAACTCTGTAATTGATGATGTAGAGAAAATGGACCACATCATTAACGGCTTACTAAGTTTGGCACAATCTGATCTCGAAATAGGCACAGATGAGCAACAGGAAATACAGATTGATGAAATGCTGTTGAATTTGCAAAAAGAATGGGAAAAGCTCTATCAAGCAGAACTTATCTTAAACATCCCTGAATCTCCAAATCAGGAGGCGTTGCGCATTAAGACCAATCCTGTACTGTTACAGATTGCCATCAATAACATTATTGCGAATGCTTTTAAGTTTTCTGATTTCCAAACCGTTAAATGTGAAATCTCAACATTACACAATTCTATCTGCATGAGTATTACAGATCAAGGCACGGGCATAGAACCAGAAAATTACGAGCAGATCTTCAAGCCTTTTCAAAGCTTGTACAAGCAAAAAGAGCATAAAGGCAATGGTTTAGGTTTATACATGGCCCATAAAATCATCCATTTGCTCAAAGGCGAAATCAGCTTTACCTCTATTGTAGGAAAAGGCACTACCTTTTCTGTTAAGCTGCCTAAATTTTAATTTCATTTTAATATGCCTTTAATTCGGCTTTAATTTCATGGGGATAGCTTTGCCACCAACATAAAAGCTAATTCTATTTAAAGATTAGCTGTTTTTGCAAAACACCCATGAAAAGAACATTTGCACTGGCATTTATTTTTATGGTCTTAACAAAAGCAGGCCATACCCAAAACACGCTCAGTTTAACACTTCCTGAAGCCGAAAAAAGGTTTTTAAAAGAAAACTATCAATTATTAGCCCAAAACTACAATATAGAACAGGCAAAAGCAGAGATCATCACGGCTAAATTATTCGATAATCCCGAGATTAGTCAGGAAAACTACCTCTACAACACTACAGAAAAAAAGTACCTCGGCACAGCTTACAACACGGGCTATTATAGTTTGGATGTATCTCAGCTCATTAAACTGGCTGGTAAGCGCAACAAGAATATACAGCTTGCAAATACAGGGGTAAAACTAGAAGAATATGCCTATTACGACCTCATCAGAACATTGCGTTATGAACTAAGGAGTACTTTCTATAAAAGCTACTATCTCCAGCAGTCGGCCGCAGTGTACCAAGATCAAATTGCGGCCTTGAACAAATTGTTAACGGCATCAGAACAACAGTTAAAACAAGGCAACATTGCAGGTAAAGAGGTCATCAGAATCAAATCTTTGCTCTACAGTGTCAATACCGAATATAACAGCTTAAAAAACGATATAGAAGAGCTGAACACCAATCTTAAGGTATTGATCCATGTTCCAGCGCAAACGCTTTTACAGCTTGTAGTGGAACCTGTACATTTCGAATCGTTAAAAAATAAGGCCTATACCACCTTGCTCGATTCGGCAAAAACAAATCGAGTAGATTTAAAATACGCACAAACAGCGGTTACCTATGCGCAGCAAAATTTAAAACTGCAAAAAGCTATGTCCGTACCAGATATAGAACTTTCTATGGTATATACTTCACAAAATATGCCCGATAAGTTTTTAGGCTTGGGTGTTAAGCTTCCTCTACCCCTATTCAATAGGAACCAAGGTGAAATTAAAAAAGCCAAAATAGCCATAGACGCACAGAACAACAATTACAATCAACAAGAAAACTTGTTAGAAAACGAGGTTTATAAAGCCTATCTAACTGCGTTAAGAGCACAAGAATTGTATGATGGGATGGATAAAAACTTTAACCATGATTTTACCCAAATGATGAGCGATGTAACTGCAAATTTTGCCAAACGCAACATTAGCCTCATCGAATTTCTTGACTTTTACGAGTCCTTCAAAAACAATGTACTGCAATACAACCAAATCAGGTTTGATGAAATCAACACCAAAGAAGAAATCAATTTTGTTACCGGAACCAACATTTTCAAATAATATAAAAATGGCACGTAGAATAGCTTATCTATTGATAATGGGTACTGCTTTGAGTTTTCAGAGCTGTACCAGTAAGAAAGCAGAAGTGGTAGAAGATAAAAAATTTGCCCTGACCGACTCGCTAATCAATAAACTAAAAATTGATACCGTAAAAGATGCGAGCAGTCATACAGAACTTAATTTTTCGGCCAAGATAACACCTAATGAAGATACACAGGCTGCTGTGTACCCAATGGTAAGCGGAGTTGTTGGCAATGTGACCGTAAAATTAGGTGACAAAGTAAATAAAGGGCAAGTATTGGCTACGCTTAACAGTGCAGAAATGGCCGAATTTGATAAAGAAGCCATCAGTTCAAACGCAGAGCTTAAAGTTGCAGAGAGAGCTTATAAACAGGCAGAGGATATGTACAAAAGTGGATTGATCTCTGCAAAAGAATTAGAAGAGGCCAAAAATAACCTGATCATTAAACAGGCCGAGCATAAAAAAGCCAACACCGTTTTTAAACTGAACGGAGGCAACAGCAAAGGTGTTTATAGCATAGTATCGCCAGTTACAGGCTATGTTGTAGAAAAAAACGTAACCAGCAATATGCTCCTACGTCCTGATAATGCAAATTGTCTCTTTAAAATAGCCAATCTCTCAAACGTATGGGCAATGCTCAACATTTATGAGTCTGATATTTCAAGCATCCAAGAAGGCAATGAAGTTTCCCTATCTGTATTACCTTATCCTGAGCGGGTTTTTAAAGGTAAGATAGACAAGATATACAATGTAATAGACAACGAAAGCAAGGTAATGAATGCCCGTGTAGTAATCTCAAATGCGGATCTGAGTTTAAAACCAGGGATGATTGCTACGGTTAAAGTTACCGCCAAAGCACCTGTAAACCTACCTACCATAAATCCTGAGAATATCATTTTTGATGAAAACAAAAATTATGTACTGGTATTGGATCCTCAAAAAAAGGTCAGGATACAGGAGATAGAAATAGGACGCAAAACAGCCAATATGGCCTATATCAGTAAAGGTTTAACGCCTGGCGATAGAATAGTGGCTTCTAAACAAGTATTCTTATTTGAGAGCCTTAAAGATTAAGTAGCATAATCCAAAAAGCAATGAACAAGTTCATCAAAAATATAATAGGCTTCTCGCTAAAGAATAAATACTTTGTATTCTTTACCACATTTATCCTCGTTCTATCAGGGTACCTAAGCTTTAAGCACACTACTATAGAGGCTTTTCCCGATGTAACCAATACCAGCATTACCATTATTACGCAATGGCCGGGACGTAGTGCAGAAGAAGTAGAAAAGTTTGTGACCAGACCACTGGAGATTGCCATGAACCGTACCGAAAAAAGAACGAGTATCCGTTCTTCTTCGCTGTTGGGTCTATCGGTAGTTAAGATCACTTTTGAAGATAACGTTGAATATGCATTTGGGAGGATACAAGTCAATAACCATATTGCAGATGCCGATCTGCCCGATGGGGTAAGACCCGATATACAGCCTGCAACGGGTCCAACAGGCGAAATTTACCGTTACACCGTAACCAGTAACAAAAGAAACATCAGAGAACTCAAAACCATACAAGACTGGACCATAGAGAGAGAATTACTCGCCGTACCCGGAATAGCTGATATTGTGAGCTTTGGAGGCGAAGTAAAGACCTACCAAATTACCGTAAACCCACAAAAAGCTATACAATACGATGTAAGTGCTACCGAGTTGTTCGAAGCCGTTTCAAAAAGTAACATCAATGTAGGTGGCGATGTGATCGTACAAGGCGGACAAGCTTATGTAGTACGTGGCATTGGTGTGCTCAACAATATAGATGAAATCAAAAACATTGTTGTAGATAATTTTCACGGCACTCCTATTTATGTAAAAAGCATTGCCGATGTTACCGAATCGTCCTTACCAAGATTGGGTCAGGTAGGTAGGGATTACGATCCAGATGTAGTTGAAGGTATTGTATTGATGCGCAAAGGCGAAAACCCAAGCGAAGTAATCAAAAACCTGAAAGCCAAAATAGAAGATATAAACCAAAATATCTTACCTGCTGATGTAAAAATCAAGCCTTTTTACGATCGTGAAGATTTGGTAAACTTTGCTACACATACGGTTTTAGGCAATATGTTTGAAGGTATATTGTTCGTAACGGTAATTGTATTTCTTTTCATGGCCGATTGGCGTACAACCCTTATCGTATCGCTGGTAATTCCATTGGCACTTTTATTCGCCTTCATCTGTTTAAAATTAAAAGGCATGTCGGCCAACCTCCTTTCTATGGGAGCTATAGATTTTGGTATCATCATAGATGGGGCCGTGGTCATGGTAGAAGGTATTTTTGTAATCTTAGACCACAAAGCCAAAGCGGTGGGCATGCAAAAATTCAATTCCATCAGTAAATTAGGTCTCATCAAAAAGGCCTGCCTTGAAAACGGCAAAGGTATTTTCTTTGCAAAACTGATCATCATAACAGGCCTGATGCCTATCTTCACTTTTGAAAAAGTTGAAGGTAAAATGTTCTCGCCATTGGCTTGGACACTTAGCTTTGCCTTATTAGGTGCCCTCATTCTTACATTTACACTCGTACCTGCAATGGCCAGTGTACTATTGCGCAAAAACGTTAAAGAAAAACACAATATCTTCCTCGAGTTTATCATACGCAATACCCTAAAACTGTATGATAAATGCTTTAAGATGAAAAAAATGGTTGTAGGTTTTTCTATAGGCATACTGGTACTTGGGTTGGTAAGCTTCAATTTTCTGGGCACAGAGTTCCTCCCTACCCTTGATGAAGGTTCCATTTATGTAAGAGCAACTGCGCCACTCAGTATATCACTTAGCGAAACCAAGAAATTATCTAACCAGATGCGTAAAATTTTCTTAAGTTTCGATGAAGTAAAGCAAGTTTTATCGCAAACCGGCCGACCTAACGACGGTACTGATGCCACAGGTTTCTATAACATGGAATTTATGGTAGATATTTACCCTAAAAAAGAATGGAAACGCAAACAATCTAAAGAACAACTCATAGAGCGCATGCAGGAAAAGCTCAGTGGTTTTCCGGGCATTACCCTTAACTTTTCGCAACCTATTTCAGATAATGTTGAAGAAGCCGTATCAGGTGTAAAAGGTTCTATTGTAGTTAAAATGTTCGGCGATGATTTCCACTACATCGAACATACCGAAGAAAAAATATTCAATATCCTAAAAACAGTTAATGGTATCGAGGATTTGGGTATTCTCAGAAATTTAGGGCAACCAGAGTTACAGATCAATCTTAATCAGCAAAAAATGGCGCTTTATGGCGTAAATACTGCCGATGCCAATGCAATCATAGAAATGGCTATTGGTGGTAAAGCCGCTACGCAGATTTATGAGGGAGAGAAAAAATTTGATTTGATCATCCGCTATCCCGAAGATTTCAGGAACGATGAGAGTTCTATTGCCAAATTGCGTATCCCTACCATTTCGGGAGCCAAAGTTCCATTGGGCGAGATTGCCACCATCAAAAAAATTACCGGGCCAAGTATGATATACCGCGATAAGCACCAACGTTACGGTGCCATCAAGTTCTCTATCCGTGGTCGCGATATGGGCAGTGTAATTGCAGAAGCACAACAAAAAGTGAACAGCCAAATCAAGTTGCCTAAAGCCTATAAATTAGAATGGGCTGGCGATTTTGAGAACCAGCAAAGAGCTACCAGCCAGCTTTCTAAAGCGGTACCTATAAGCTTGTTATTGATATTCTTTATTCTATTTGTACTGTTCGGCAATATCAAAGATGCGCTGTTGGTATTAAATAACGTACCTTTTGCATTAATTGGTGGTATATTTGCTCTGTTCATTACGCATATCAATTTCAATATCTCTGCGGGTATTGGTTTCATAGCCCTGTTTGGTATTTGCGTACAAAATGGAGTAATCTTAATTACCAAGTTCAAGCATAATATTGATGAACTTAAGCATAAACCCGGGTGGACATTTGCCGAAGCCATAAAAGATGGGGTAGCCACCCGTGTACGTCCAGTTATCATGACTGCTTTAATGGCTGCCATAGGCCTGTTGCCTGCAGCACTCTCAACCGGAATTGGTTCTGAGGCTTCTAAACCACTGGCCATCGTAGTTATTGGCGGACTGATTACCAATACCATTTTCTGCCTTTTCGTTTATCCAATTATATTTTACTGGAGCTATCATAAAAAAGTGAATAAATAATTCACGTCACCCTGAACTTGTTTCAAGGTCTGTATTTACAGCTCCCGTAAATTTCATTTTTATCACG
>DDEP01000034.1 GCA_002336465.1 Pedobacter sp. UBA1951 | reverse complement strand
GATAAAGTAATCGTTTTCAAAAAGAAACGTAGAAAAGGTTACAAAAAGAAAAATGGTCACCGCCAGTCGTTCACTAAAATTCAAATTGAGAGCATTACGCTGTAATTAATTATTTGTTAAATTGTAAGTTTAGCTAACTAAGCTTTTAAAGATAAAATAAAATGGCACATAAGAAAGGAGCCGGTAGTTCAAAGAACGGACGCGAATCGCATAGCAAGCGTTTAGGTATTAAAATTTTTGGTGGTCAGGAAGCTATAGCTGGAAACATCATTGTTCGCCAACGTGGTACAAAACACCATCCAGATAAAGGTGTAGGCATAGGTAAAGATCATACTTTATTTGCTTTAGTACCTGGTATCGTAGTTTTCAAAAAGAAAGTTGATAACAAATCATACGTATCAGTTCTTCCTAAGGTAGAAGATGCTGCACCAGTAAAAAAAGCTAAAGTTGCTGCGCCTAAAGCAGAAAAAGCTCCGGCTAAAAAGGCTGCTGCACCTAAAGCAGAGAAAGCTCCAGCTAAAAAAGCTGTAAAAAAAGAAGAAGCTTCTGCTGAATAATATTGGTAATCTGATTATAACAATTACTTATAAAAAAACTCCAGACAAATCGTCTGGAGTTTTTTGTTATATATGAAATCTACTTTTCTAATGCTTTAGCCCTTATGAACTCGTAATTCATACGCGCTATATTTAATACAGATATATTTTGCGGACATTCTACTTGGCAAGCTTCTGTATTGGTGCAATGCCCAAATCCTTCTTTATCCATAGTCTGTACCATATTTTTAATACGTGCAGCTCTTTCTTCTTTGCCTTGTGGCAATAAAACCAGATGACTTATTTTTGCAGAAGTAAATAATGCAGCACTTCCGTTTTTACATGTTGCTACGCAGGCGCCGCATCCTATACAAGCTGCCGAATCAAAAGCTGCTTCAACTACCTCGTGTGCAATAGGGATTGCAAGCGCATCGGGTGCTTGCCCGGTGTTGGTTGAGATATAACCACCAGAAGCAATAATACGGTCAAATGCAGATCTATCTATGCTCAGGTCTTTACGGATTGGAAAGATTTCTGAACGAAAAGGCTCAATGTAAATCGTATCACCATCGTTAAAAGAACGCATATGTAACTGACAGGTGGTGGTATGGGGTAGCGGACCATGTGCCATACCATTTATCATAACACCACACTGCCCACAAATTCCTTCCCTGCAATCGTGGTCAAAAGCTACAGGATCATCGCCTTTTATAATCAATTGCTCATTCAATGTATCCAGCATTTCTAGAAAAGACATATGTGGATTTAACTGATCCAGCTTATATTCCTGTAGGCTACCTGTGTCGGTCTGGTTCTTTTGTCGCCATATTTTCAGTGTAAGTTTCATAATTTTCTTATTTATAACTTCTCACAATTGGTTTGATAAATTCAAAATGGAGTTCTTCTTTATGCAGTATCGGAGAATCTGGAGAGCCATTCCATTGCCATGCCGAAATGAATTGGTATTCTGCATCGTTGCGTAAAGCTTCGCCATCGGCTGTTTGATACTCTTCTCTAAAGTGTGCACCGCACGATTCATTACGGGTAAGCGCATCATAACACATTAATTCTCCTATTTCGAGATAATCGGCAACCCGACCAGCTTTTTCAAGTTCAATGTTTACGGTTGCCATGTCTTTAGGGATTTTTACATTTTTATAGAAATCTGCTCTGAGTGCTCTAATGTCGTTTATTGCCTTTTCAAGTCCTTCACGGTTTCTGCTTAATCCGCAATAATCGTACAGGATTTTACCCAAAGTTTTATGGAAATAATCAACTGTTTTATTGCCGTCAATGTCTGTTAATTGATTGAGCTTTGTATTTACCTCGTTCTCAGCTATTTTAAAAGCTTCTTGTTCGCTGTCTATCTTTCCTGTATGTATTTCGTCGGCTAGGTAATTGGCAATGGTATAAGGAGCAATAAAGTAGCCATCAACAGAAGCTTGCAGTAATGAATTTGCTCCAAGTCTGTTGGCACCATGATCAGCAAAATTGGCTTCTCCCAAAGCGAACAATCCCGGTATGGTAGTCATTAAGCCATAATCTACCCATAGGCCACCCATAGAAAAATGCGCAGAAGGCGAAATCATCATAGGTACTTCGTAGGCATTGTATCCGGTTATTTTCAGGTACATATCA
Source organism: Pedobacter sp. UBA1951 (assembly GCA_002336465.1). Classification (GTDB taxonomy): domain Bacteria; phylum Bacteroidota; class Bacteroidia; order Sphingobacteriales; family Sphingobacteriaceae; genus Pedobacter. Next base: position 10,806 of record DDEP01000034.1, on the reverse strand, counting down.
AACAAATTGCCATATTTCTCTTTAATTTTCTCTTTTCCTTGTTCTTTTATGGCTTTAGAAAAATCTAGATAAACTGCATTTTTTAAGGGGCCAATGCCATAACCTGCATCAATACGTTCTTTTGCAGCACGTGAAGAAATATCACGCGGAGCCAAATTGCCAAAAGCAGGGTATCTTCTTTCTAGATAATAGTCTCTTTCTCCATCTGGTATCTGATTGGCTTCGCGGTTATCGTCTTTATTTTTTGGTACCCAGATGCGCCCATCGTTACGGAGCGATTCTGACATTAAGGTAAGCTTAGATTGGTAATCGCCCGATTGAGGGAGCGAAGTAGGGTGAACCTGTATCCAGCTTGGGCTAGCCATAAAAGCACCTTTCTTATGGGCTCGCCAAATGGCCGATCCATTACAGCCCATAGCTAATGTAGATAGATAATATATTTTTCCGTAACCGCCTGTGGCAAGTATTACAGCATGGGCAGCATGTCGTTCCAGTTGCCCGGTATCAAGGTTGCGAGCTATGATACCACGGGCTTTTCCATCTATAACAACCAGATCTAACATTTCATGACGGGTAAAGAGTTTAACCGATTTTTTCTCTACCTGTCGCATTAAAGCCTGATAAGCTCCCAATAACAATTGCTGTCCGGTTTGCCCTCTCGAATAAAAGGTTCTGCTTACTTGTACACCACCAAAAGAACGGTTGTTTAGGTAGCCACCGTATTCTCTTCCAAAAGGCACACCTTGTGCTACAGCTTGATCTATGAGGTTTAATGAACATTCGGCCATGCGGTAAACATTGGCTTCACGAGCACGAAAATCGCCTCCTTTAAGGGTATCAACAAACATTCTATAAACGCTATCGCCATCGTTTTTATAGTTTTTAGCAGCGTTTACACCTCCTTGTGCAGCTACAGAATGTGCTCGTCTGGCACTATCCTGAAAACAGAAAGATTTGATGTTGTAACCCATTTCGCCTAAGGATGCTGCAATAGAACTGCCGGCTAATCCCGTTCCTACTACAATGATATCCAGTTTTTTACGGTTTGCAGGATTTACAAGCTTTGCTTTCTTTTTATAGTTTTCCCATTTCTGTTCTAATGGACCATCTGGGATATTTGCATTTAATTTCATCATAACAGATTATTTCATGGTGAAAAAAATATATATTGGTATTAGTGCAAAAGCTGCACATATAATTACAGAAAAGGCTAAACCAAAATATTTTATCCATCTAACATATTTAGGATGGTAAAGCCCTAGTGTACGAAATGCACTGGTTATGCCATGAATAAGGTGATAACATAAAGCAATCATAGCTATGACATACAAGACTACATACCACCATTCTTGGAATGCTGTTACTACAATTTGGTAAAGGTCTTTTTGACCTTTACTATCAACAGGCATATTACCAAACTTGTACGAATACCAAAAATCTTTAAAATGGATGACCAAAAAAATAAGAATGATCGTACCGAGTATGCCCATGTTGCGGCTATACCATTTGCTGGCTCGCCCTCGTTGGTCATATTGGTAGCGTGGGGCAGGTCGTTTGTTTTTAAGGGTAATTATAACTGAATCAATCACATGTAGCAATATGCTCAAGTATAAAACATAGGATATGATCTTGATCAAGATATTGCCAGAAAGCAAATGAGAATACCAATTAAATTGTAATCTGGCTTCTTCTGTAGGCAAAAACAATTGCAGATTGCCTAAGAGGTGAATTACCAAAAAAAGGCACAGGAACAATCCTGTAAGTGCCATAATGATTTTGCGAGATAAGGTTGTGAGCATATTTCAAATGATTTAGTAATAACCAATAACTTTCATCCATAAGCCACCAACACCCATGTATATGATCAGCAATGCTATCCCTATTTCTAATCCGCGTAGCCACCAAGCTTTAAGTTCTACATATCCGCTACCAAAAAATACCGGAGCAGGACCGTGACCATAATGTGTAAGTACGCCGTATATGGAGCCCATAAACCCGAGCATCATGGCCAAAAGCATTGGGGGAATACCTAACGATACACCTACACCTAATAATGCGGCATACATGGCTGCCACATGCGCTGTAGCACTGGCAAAGATGTAATGGCTGAAAAAATAGACCAAGATAATTACAGGAAAAGCAATCAACCAATTTAAACCGCCAATTTGGTTGCGTATAAGTTCGCTGAACCAACCTATAAAACCTAATTCGTTGAGCGAGCTTGCCATCATAACTAATACAGCAAACCATACAATGGTATCCCATGCGCCTTTTTCTGATTTTACATCTTCCCAAGTCAATACAGATGTTAACAGTAAAAGTGATAGCCCAATAAATGCGGTTGTAGTAGCATCTATCGATAATTTATCGCCAAGGATCCACAGCCCTAAGAGCACAACAAAGGCAAACATCATGAGCCATTCATTCTTGGTCATTGCGCCCATTTCTTTCAGTTTTTCTGAGGCCATTTTAGGTGCATCTCCTGTTTTCTTTAAGGTAGGAGGATATAATTTATATAGAATCAATGGAACGAGGATAAAGGCTACCAAACCCGGAACAAAACCTGCCGCTGCCCAAGACATCCAAGTAATATTGATTCCCAAATTAGCGGCAAATTTTTGGCACATCGGATTACTGGCCGTACCTGTTAAGAACATGGAAGAGGCAATGAGATTCATGTAATAACTGTTCAGGGTTAGGTATGAACCAAGCTTACGGTGACTGCTTGGGTCGTCGGGTACAGAACCAAAGCTAATAGCCATTGATTTCATAATAGGGTAGATGATACCTCCGCCTCGGGCTGTATTGCTAGGTATGGCCGGCGCCAAGCAAAGATCGGCCAACCCTAAACCATAAGCTAAACCTAAAGAGCTTTTGCCAAATATTTTAATAAAAAGGAAAGCTATCCTGTTGCCTAAACCCGTCTTGATAAAACCTCTGGCAATAAAAAAAGAAATACCGATCAGCCAGATCACTTTATCGCCAAATCCGCTCAGTGATTTTACAATTGATGCTCCCGGGTTGCCGGGTGCTAGAACTTGTGTAAGGGCTGTAAAAGCAATGGCCAACATACACATGGTACCCATTGGTGCTGCTTTTAAGATAATGCCGAAAATTGTAGCAGCAAAAATGGCAAATAAGTGCCAAGCTTCTTCTTTAACCCCATTGGGTGCGGGTATCAACCATAGCACAATGGCAATGAATAGGGTTATTCCTGCGTTTTTAATGTTAATTTCTTTCATATTTTTATAGTTGGTGGTGAATACTTATCCATTATAACCTACTTTGTACCTGTAAGATCAGAAAGTTCCCATTATAGGTTGAGGTATTTATGAATTGATGCTTATAACGATCCATTTGTACACCCAATTGGATACGGGCACCGTAATCCTTCAAAAATTCTAATCCTATCATAGGGGTAATGGTTTGTCTAGGGTTCGAAGCGAGATGAAAATTTGGATCGAAATATTCGTACCTGCAAGATGCTTCAATAGAACTTAGGTTTTTATGTTTGATCTCGTACCTGAAATTAGGTAAGATATAAATGCCTCGCATGCGATAGCTATTAAGACCCGTAGGTGGATTTTCGGTTGCGGTATAAAGTACATGGTTAATGCCTTGTTTGCCTTCTATTTGTATGTCGAACAACCATTTTTCAGACAAAGGTATTTTTCCGGTAGCATCCAGCCCCCATGCGTAAACGGTACCCGGATTAATTTCACCTATGCCACCGTTTAATCCTAAGTTTACGCCATACTTACGCGAGAGCACGGCTACAGTTCTGGCAATATAATGTTTGCCGCTGTTGTTATCAGAAATTTGGTTTTTACCATTTCCATTAACTACAGATAAAGCATATTGTAAAGGTAGTGTGCCAACTTTTAATGTTCCACCTGCAGAAACACCGATCTGAAAACTTGTCCAGCCGTTTTTTCCAAACTCGCTATACTGGTTAGACCAATCTAATGATTTAATGATATCAACAGGATAGGTTTCTTCAATGCCAAACCAAGGCCTAAACTGGCCAACTGTAATTGCCAGCTTGGGGTTAAAGGTGTATTTGAGATAGGCATTTTCTAATACACGTGTTTTAGGGTCATTTTTAAAATCGGCAAGATTAACCAATGCAACAACTTCTGTTCTCTTACTTATGGCGGCTTGCACCTGTACCCGCATGTATTTGATTGAGAAAGAATTATCGGTAAACTTCCCTTCTTGATGATGAGTTCCTGATACATCTACCCGATTTGAAAGACTTGTAGTATAGCGACCCTGAAAAAGTCCCTTAAATTTGAAAGTAGGGTAATTCTCAAAGCTCTTTCTCTGTGTAGTATCTGGCATCTGAGCATAAATCCTAGAAAAATTTAATGAACAGAGAAGCAAAAGAGAGATAGATAGTTTGTTCTTCATGCGTAATTTGTTGATTTAGATAGGATAACAGATCAACTTAAAGAAAAGTTTCTTAAAGTATTTTTGTTTTATCGAAGCAAGAAAAATGTTATTTGTATTGGTTTTACATAAGAAAAATATATATGTCCAAAAACTAACTTGGCTATATTTGTAAAAACCAGTTTTATGGACCAGGCTAAATTACTTAGTGCGATTATAGAGAATGCAATTGATGGGATCATAACCATTGATGAATTTGGTATTATAGAGCACATCAATCCATCTGCACAAAAATTATTTGGTTATACCCAACATGAACTGATTGGCAAAAATGTATCTGTTTTGATGCCTCAGCCAGATAAAGGTCTGCACGATAGTTATATTGCCAATTACCGTACAACAGGACAAAAACATATCATAGGTATAGGTAGAGAGGTTACGGGACAACGTAAAGATGGCACTACTTTCCCTTTTAGGTTAGGGGTTAGCGAAGTGAAATTTACCGACAGGCGTATTTTTACGGGTTTCGTTCATGATTTGAGCCGCCAGAAAGAGGACGAACAGAAAATAAAAAGCTATACTGAAGAACTGGAAGAAAAAATTAAGGAACGTACCGAAGATCTGATCAGGTCTATTAATGAACTTGAACTGGCCAAAGAAAATGTAAGTGCGCTTTTTGAGAAAGAAAAAGAACTCAGTCAATTGAAAACACGGTTTGTATCAATGGCATCGCATGAGTTTAGAACACCTTTAAGTTCAATACAGCTCTCGGCTTCGTTAATAGATAAATATGCCGTAAAGCAGGATATTGCCAGTGTAGAGAAGCATACGCATAAAATAAAGAATGCCATCAATAATCTAACTACCATTCTTAACGATTTCCTTTCATTAGAAAAACTTGAAGCAGGTAAGGTTGAGGCATCTTTTTGCAATTTTGATCTGATTGCTTTTGCTGAAGAGATTGTTGAGGAAATGCAACTGATCAGTAAGCAGAATCAATTGATTGTTTACCAACATACCGGAACCAGTTCGCAAATATATTTAGACCCAAATTTATTGAAGAATTGTATCATCAACCTGATTTCGAATGCTATTAAATACTCAGGCGAAAATACCATGATACAGTTTAACAGTGTTTTAGATAAGGATAGATTAACTGTAGAAATAACGGATAATGGAATCGGTATTCCCGATGCAGATCAGGGCAGTTTATTTGAACCATTTTTTAGAGCGCACAACACGGGCGATATACCCGGAACAGGTTTAGGATTAAATATTGTAAAACGCTATGTAGGCTTGATGGATGGTACGGTAGAATGCCAGAGCCAGCAAAATAAAGGAACCACATTTACACTTTGTTTTAATTTAAAGTAAGAATCAGAACGCCATGAAAAAGGTATTGATAATTGAAGATAACGACGATATAAGAGAAGGTACTGCAGAGGTTCTGGAACTTGCCGGCTACCATGCCGTAACGGCTAAAAATGGTAAATTAGGTGTAGATTTAGCTGGTAAAGAATTGCCAGATATTATTTTATGCGATATCATGATGCCTGAGTTGGATGGTTATGGTGTGCTGTACCTGTTAGGAAAAAATCCTAAACTGGCCAATATACCTTTCATTTTTATGACTGCTAAAGCCGAAAGGGCAGATATGCGCAAAGGAATGGAAATGGGAGCAGATGATTATACCCAAAAACCTTTTGATGATGTAGAACTATTTAACGCCATAGAAAGCCGTTTAAAGAAAAAGAGTTTACAGGCCATGCATAAAAGCAATGGTAAAGATTTGCAAACGGTATATCTTGAACTGAAAAAGAAGGGAAAGATGAGGCATTATGATAACAGGCAGGTTATTTATTTGGAGAATGATGAGCCTAATTACCTTTATTATCTACAGAAAGGGCAGGTAAAAACCTATAAACGTTTTGACAACGGTAGGGAATTATCTTCGGGTTTGTTCAAAGAGGGAGATTTTTTTGGTTACGAAAGCCTGTGCTGTGGAGAGAATTATGCCGATAACGCTGCTACTATGGCAGATACAGAGCTTATTCTGATACCTAAGGCAGATTTTATGGATTACCTCCACAACCACCATGAACTTGCCAATTCTTTTATACAGCTACTTTCGGGCAATGTGCGTTTTAAAGAAGACCAGATGCTCAAATTGGCCTACTTCTCTGTACGCAAACGTGTAGCAGAAGCCCTAATCCAAGTTGCCGAGAAACTACGTGATAATAGTAATGAGGATGAATGTGTGTTGAAAATATCAAGGGATGATCTGGCTGCTTTAGTAGGTACTGCGAGTGAAACAGTTAGTCGTATGTTAGCCGATTTCAAAGACGAAAAATTGATAGAAAAGCTGGGTAATGCCATTAAGATCCTATCTATAGAAAAATTGAAAAAAATAAAGCAATAAGAGGGTTCAGGTTTACTTGAAAGGGTATTTTACCAAGCCGAAATTGCTCATGGCACTTTTTTCATAAAGCGCAACACAGTTGTTATTGTATTTTTCGTTGAAATTTACCTTACCCGGTGTGAGCTCATGCGGTACAGGATTTCCCTCTAAAAAGAAATATACTTTGGTATTACCATATTTATTGTGAGGCATGAGATTGCCATAATCAATATACTGTGCATTAACGGTGTCTTTTACCGTAACAACAAAAATGCGTTGTACGGGGCCAGTATTATTTTCATTTCTGTATTTAGCTATTTCCTTAAAGCCTCCTTTTAAGTCTTCAATACCCGATTGCGTTAAGGTATCTTTAAACATCACAACAGCAATAACCAATATTAAGATCAATAAAAGGTAACGATTTCTTTTTGTGTTCATAATTAGCTCAGGCAAGATAATGCATTTGCCAAGTATTTAAAGTATAACTATAGTCAAATTTAAGGTTTTATCTTAACAATAGTCCTAAAAGTTAAGTTAACAGGAGGTGTGCTTACTTTGGTGGTTAAAGGCAATCGGTGTAGCCAATAGCTTCATAGCCCTTTTTTAGCTATCGTCACCCTGAATCTATTTCAGGGTTTTCTTTTGTTATAGAAACATTATAAAAGATGCTGAAAATAAATTCAGCATGACGATTTACAGAGCAAATCTAAAGTACAACTATGGTCAGATTTAGGGTTTTATCTTACAATGGTCCTAAAAGTTAAGTTAACACGAGGTGTGCTTACTTTGGTGGTTAAAGGCAATCTGTGTTGCCAATGGTCTTGCGTTAAACCCTTCATAACCAATATGCTGCCATGAGCCAAGTTTAAAGCTATGGTTTCTTTGCTTCCTTTATGTTTAAAAGCAAATTTACGCTCGGCACCAAAACTTACTGAAGCAATGGCTCCATGCTTTTTCAGGTCAATTTCTTCATCACTGTGCCATGCCATACCCTCATTTCCATTATGGTAAAGGTTAAGCAGGCATGAATTATAGGTTTCGCCCGTTTGCAGTTCAATGATTTTTTTCAGCTTTTTAAGCTCGGGAGTAAAAGCTAAAGCCTTTTTGGTTACATTAGAATAAGTGTATTCAAATGCTTGTTCGCCATACCAAGCAACCTTTCGTTTAGTAGTTAAGAGCTTACCAAATATGAGGGCTTGATCATTTTGCCATTCGATATTCTTTAGAAGATGATCAAAATAAAAGTTTGCTTCTTCTGGGGTAAAAACCTTACCATAATAGTTAACAGTTCCATCATGGGGCAAAAGATTTTTACGGTGGTCATAGGTTTCCTCAAATAGTTTCATGGTAAATTATCTCAGATTTTCTGTTTGTGCCTGTTCCCAACCAATTATAGCTGTTTTACGGGTATTCCCCCACATATAACCACCAAAATTTCCACTGCTTTGTATAACTCTATGACATGGAATTAAAAAAGCCACGGGATTGCTTCCTATAGCTGTGCCCACAGCTCTTGAAGCATTAGGACTGCCAATATCCATAGCCAATTGCCCATAAGTTGAAAGCTTGCCCATGGGTACTTTTAATAAAGCTTCCCAAACTTTTAACTGAAAATCGGTGCCTTTTAAATGAAGTCTAATTTCATCTATTTTATTCCAGTCTTTATGGAAAATCAATAAGGCCTGTTCTTGAAAATCATCTTTTTCTGCAACAAAAGAGGCATTGGGAAATTTAGCCTCTAAGAGATTGAATGCTTCTTGTTCATCTTCATAAAAAGCAATGTAACATATCCCTTTACTGGTTGATGCAATGATGATCTGTCCAAAAAGGCTTTGCGTAAAACTGTAATTAATGACGAGGTTTTTACCACCATTTTTATATTCGGCAGGGGTCATGCCTTCTATTTTAACAAACAGATCATGTAATCTGCTGGTTCCAGATAAACCCGTATCAAAAGCCGCATCGAACAGAGTAGCCTGTTGCTTGTTGAGTAAATTTTTAGCATGTTGTACACTAACATACTGCAAAAACTTTTTAGGTGTTGTGCCAGCCCATTCGCTAAACAATCGTTGAAAATGAAAGGGACTTAGATGTACCTTTTCTGCGACCTCATCTAAGTTGGGTTGCTGCTTAAAATGCTGTTTAATATAATCAATGGCTTCAGCAATACGTTGGTAATTGATCTCTTCCTGCGTTTTCATTTTTTCTTTGGCTAAAACAAAGTTGGCAAATATCTAACTTGAATAAAATCCGAAAATTGCTATATTTTATCTTACGATCAATACGGGTATAGAAACTTTGTGCCTTACGGAATTTACCGTGGTGCCAAAAATAATATCTTTTAAGCCTTTATGTCCATGCGCACCCATTACCAAGAGTTCAATATGTTGTTTATTGCTGATCTCTGCAATTGCCTTGGCTGTACCACCAAAACCAATTTGAGGCGTGGCATGGTAACCCAATTCTGCCAAATTTTCTTGGTACTTTTTAAGATTTTCCATATCGGCTTGTGTTTCATGATCTAATACGGTTTGTCCATGATAACGTGCGGCAGCAGTTTCTACCACGTGTATAAGATAATAATGCGCATGTTTGCCACCTTGTATAAGCGCATGTCTTATGGTGTTCCGGTCGTGTTTAGAAAAGTCTATAGTAATGCCGATCCTGCTGTAATCTATTTTTTCTATAGTAGCAATCTCTAATGCATCTCCATGAGGTACCTTAACTTTAAGACTGTGTTTATTGATAAGTGGGTAGATAAAAATATAGAGCAGGAACAGTGCAATAATGATTGCCATTGGTATAACAATTACATAGATGTACCATCCGTCATTTTCTGCTTTCCATATGCTGATTTCTTCTACAACCAGTTTGATGTTTAAGACCACAATAACCAAGGCACTGATCCATGCCAGTATCTTTGCCCAAGTTTTAATGGCAAACTCTTTCATTTCTTTTTTATCAGAAGTGAAATGGATTAAAGGGATGATCGCAAAACCTAGTTGCAAACTTAATACCACTTGGCTTAATATCAGCAAAGCCGAAAGAGAATCGTCTCCAAAATGTAAGATGGTAAAAAAGGCGGGTACAATAGCTAGCAAGCGAGTAATTAATCTTCTTAACCAAGGTTGGATACGCAGGTTTAAGTGCCCTTCCATAATGATTTGCCCGGCAAGGGTTCCAGTTACGGTAGAGCTTTGTCCGGCTGCGATTAATGCAATGGCAAACAGGGCAGGTGCTACATTTCCAAAAATATTGGTCAGTAATTTATGTGCATCTTGGATTTCGGCTACTTCATGAAACCCGTTTTTATAGAATGCTGCGGCTGCTAATATCAGTATGGCTGCGTTTACAAAAAAAGCTAAGTTTAAAGCTACAGCCGTATCAATTATGTTAAATTTAATGGCTTCTTTAATCCCTTTTCGATTTCTTTCAAATTTGCGGGTCTGTACCAGCGATGAATGAAGGTATAAGTTGTGCGGCATTACTGTTGCACCTATAATACCAATGGCTATGTACAATGCTTCACCATTTAGCATTGAAGGTTCAAATCCTTTGATTACTTCTTTAACCGAAGGTTCTACAATAAACATCTCAACCAAGAAAGAAAGGCCTACAATAGATACCATACCTATAATGAAGGCTTCCATCTTGCGCATTCCTTTGTTTAAAAGAAATAACAATAAAATGGTGTCTAGTATGGTAATAGAAATACCCCAGATTAAAGGCAGTCCAAAAAGTAGATTTAAACCAATGGCCATTCCTATGATTTCGGCTAGATCGCAAGCAATAATGGCGGTTTGCGCTAAAATGAACAAAGGAAAGTTTACCCATTTTGGATAGGCATTTCTAGAAGCTTGAGCTAAGTCTAAGCCGCGAACAATACCCAACCTTGCACTGAGCGATTGCAATAGAAGCGCAATTAGATTAGACATTAATAATACCCAGATCAATTGATAGCCGAATTTACTTCCTCCGGCAATATCGGTAGCCCAGTTGCCCGGATCCATATAACCTAC
>DDEP01000091.1:5544-7648 GCA_002336465.1 Pedobacter sp. UBA1951 | reverse complement strand
TAACATTACAATAATAATTTTTTATCCTGGAAAAGACAATTGTAATGGAATGGAAAGAATTTCTACCTGGACTGTTTTTGACCACGATTATTTAAAAAAAATCGAGAAAATAAATTCGACTAACAATTTCTGGATATATAAAAGTGAGGAAAATTTAAAATATTATCATCCTAAAAAAGTTGACTGGAAAAAAGATGATGACCAAATAATAGAGAAATTATTTTTTAAAATGCATTATCCTTGTTTTAGTTCTGCTGTAATAGATAAAAATGGAAATTACATATTAAACTTAGGAGAATTTGGGAAGCAACATATATGGGCAGATGTTAGAGAACTTACAAAATAACTTCTGCTAACAGCGGAAAATGAAAAAGGGTATGATTAGGGGCATAATCAAACTGGTTTTGAACACTAATGAAAATCAACAACTTAACTATAAAACCCTAAAAATTACCCGAATAAACATCTAAATTATCATCAGTTGGTAAAAACATAAAACACTAATAGACAATTCGTTACATAAAATCAAAATTGGTGTTCAAAGGTAAGAAACGGAGATTTTAACAAACACAAAAGCCTAATAATTTGATTATTAGGCTTTTTAAATTTTCATTTCCGTACCCGGAAGCAGATTCGAACTGCCACGCCGTTGCCAGCGCCACCCCCTCAAGATGGTGCGTNNTGCGTCTACCGATTTCGCCACCCGGGTATCTATGCTGCAAATATATAAATTAACGTTAGCGCTCACAGCAAATTCCTAAATTATTTTAGCGTCTGCTTTTCTTATTCTGTTTAGCAAAGAAAGCTAACTAAACCATACAACACACAGCTTATCAGTACTTTCTATCGAAGTATTTATTGAGTAGATTTTGACGGAGTTTAGATAGATTTAAATCGGATTTTAGTCGGACTTATGACAATTGTATCCGACAAAAATTCAAATAATATCTTTATTAAATATAGCTTATTTACTTTTTAATCAGTAACTTACTATATTAATGGTAGTTTGGAATAAAATAATGGATTTTTAAAAGTTGTAATTAATAATTTTAAGATTAAGCTGATACTTCATTGCTGTTACCTCTTATGCCTCTCGCTTCGCGGACATACTTTATTCATAAGTTTTTATGTTTTTAAAGGTATTCATGCTTGCTTTGCAGGTTTCCTGTAGCTGAAAAAGTATGGAAAACCGAACGAAGTGAGCTCATTTATATAAATGAAGTTATAGAAACAGATAAATAAAAAGCCACGGCTGCGCCTGATGCTTGTAGGAGAACGTAGGAGTCCTATGTAGGCTTAAGCTATCGTGAAAGAAAATTGCTTAAACTGAACTCACATTATATTAATCTAACTAAACACAAACAGTTATGGCTATTATCAAAGATGGAATAAACGGAGGGTTTACCGGAACGGTAGGTACGGTAAGCGGTTATTATCTGTATGGCAAATGGGTGATCAGGGCTAAGCGACAGCCTTCTCTAAAGAACAAAATAGGCAGTGCCAGTCAAAATGCGTGCAGATCAAAATTTAGCCTCATGCAGCAGTTTCTTAAACCTATTGTGGGTTTTGTGAGGATAGGTTTCAATATGGAATCCAAAAAACGGATGATGAGCGCCCACAACGTAGCCAAATCTTACAACATGCTAAATGCGCAGCATGCAAATGGCGAAATAGATTATGCTAAAGTATGTTTAACTTATGGCAATTTGCCGGGAGCCATAGATGTGCAGTTAACGGTAAATGATGCAGGTGTTCATTTTAGCTGGGCAAACAATACAGAAGGCAATTTTATAAGGGCACATGATCAGGTTATGCTCATGGTTTATAACGTAGAAGATGGAATTGCCCATTATGAAACCAGTGGAGCCAAACGATCGAAGCAGCAAGAAAGCATTAAACTTTCTGAATTAGATCAAGGAAAAACTTTTCATACTTGGATCTCTTTTATTGCTGAAGACAGGCAAAGTATTGCCATGAGTACTTATTGTGGCAGTGTGGTTTTTTAAACCTGAATAGATTAGATTATTCTTATTATTAACGTTAATATTTTGTTGTCAAAGAAAGGGTTTCGACAACTTGTCCCGAATTAAATCGGGAGGCTCAA
>DDEP01000091.1:0-5524 GCA_002336465.1 Pedobacter sp. UBA1951 | reverse complement strand
CCCCGCAACGTCATGCTGAATTCATTTCAGCATCTTAAGGGAGCAAGCTTCCAATAATGAAGCAAACGTACTAAACACATTTAAAAACGCTTAACACTCAAAAGAAAGCCCATCATAAGCCAATCTAATATTAGCAGGGAGTTGTTTTTCTACTTCGGCATGTAAACCCATGTTATGGCTAATATGGGTAAGATAAGTTGTTTCTGCCCCTATTTTCTGTGCCATGTTTACGGCTTCATCTAAGGTAAAATGAGAAATATGCGAATCTTTTTGCAGGGCATTTAGCACCACTATTTTAGAACCTTTAATTTTTTCAATTTCTGCATCTTCAATCGTTTTGGCATCGGTAATGTAGGTAAAGTCGCCTAACCTAAAACCCAGTACAGGAAGCTTATAATGCATAACCTCTATGGGTATGATCTTGTTATTGCCTACATAAAAAGGCTCATTATCTATGGTATGCAGGTTTATTTGGGGTATGCCCGGATAGATTTTATCCGAAAAAATATAGGAGAATTCTCTTTTTAACGCCTGTTGCACCCGGTTTGTGGCATACACATCTATGATCTTTTTGCGCAGGTAGTTAAACGGCCTTATATCATCCAGTCCGGCTATATGATCTTTATGTTCATGCGTAAATATAATGGCATCCAGATCGGTAACCTTAGCCCTGAGCATCTGGTACCTGAAATCGGGGCCACTATCAATGACCATACGCTTATCCTCGGTTTCAATCAGTATAGATACCCTTAGCCTTTTATCTAATTTACTTTCAGACCTACAAACCTCGCAATCGCACCCGATAACCGGAACGCCCTGTGATGTGCCTGTGCCTAAAAAAGTAATTTTCAAAATGCTATTTAATCTAAATGAACAATATAAAGGNNGTAAATCTATTTCAGGGTCTCTTGGTAGCGTGTTTCAGATTCTGAAACAAGTTCAGAATGACGATTCCCAAGATTTTTAAAGCAGCCCTTTCTGGTTTTATCGTAGATCAACTATTTCAACACCTTTGTATTTTTTAGGATCAAAGCTGAACATATCATTTGAGATAGGTTTGTTCAATTCAGATGAGCTTACATTATAAGTGTAACGCACACCGCTTTTTTCAAACATCTCTGCTTTGGCAATATCGTTGCTTTTTTTAATGTACAACTTGATCTTAAAGATCTTGGCGTCGTTCTTCTCAGGTGTTAACTCAATGGTAGCTAAGCTGCCCGATTTCGATTTCACATCGCCTGTGTAGATATATTTAAACCCTTTTTCGTAAATGGTAAACAACTTGCTAGGGTTAATGGCATCGCTGGTTGGATCAACGTTAGATACCTGAACCTCATTAGATGATTTAATGTAAGTCCATTGTGTTTTACCATCGCTCATAATCTGCTGATCCGTTAAATCTACCTTAAATTTATTGGTACCCGGTATGGCATACAAAACCCCATTTTTTACATCCATTACCTTACCATTTGCCGCATTTAATGTTAAAGAGAAATTGGCTTTTATTGATTTTAATGAACGGTATTTCTGACTAACCTTGGTTAATATGGCACTTGCTGCCGGATCTTTTTGCGCAAAAACATTTATACTTAAGCAACTGATAGCTATAAAAGTAAGAGCAGTTATTATTTTTTTCATGTTGTGTCTTTTCGTGTTAAAAAATTACTTATTGTTAAGGTTGTTCAAGAATTGTTCCAAAGCATACAGATCTGGGATTAAAACTTCCCTTGCTTTACTTCCTTCAAAGGGACCAACCACACCTGCAGCTTCTAACTGATCTATGATCCTGCCGGCACGGTTATAACCTAATTTCATTTTACGCTGGATCAAAGAAGTTGAGCCTTGCTGGTGGTTTACAATGAGTTGTGCAGCTTCTTCAAACAATGGATCTCTGTCATCAGGATCAAATTCTTTCATCGATCCCTCGCTGTTTTCATCAATATATTCTGGTAACAGATAAGCATCTGGGTAACCTCTCTGCTGGCCTATAAACTCAGATATACGATCAACTTCAGGCGTGTCAACAAAAGCACATTGTAGCCTGATCAAGTCACTGCCACTTGCCAATAACATATCCCCTCTTCCGATCAACTGATCTGCACCGCCTGTGTCTAAAATAGTACGCGAATCAATCTTACTCAATACCCTAAATGCTAACCTGGCCGGGAAATTGGCCTTGATCGTACCTGTAATTACGTTTACAGAAGGTCTTTGCGTAGCCAGTACCAAGTGTATGCCTATAGCACGTGCCAATTGCGCCAAACGTGCAATAGGGGTTTCAACCTCTTTACCCGCGGTCATGATCAGATCGGCAAACTCATCTACCACCAAAACAATGTAAGGCAGAAAACGGTGTCCGTTATTTGGATTGAGCTTGCGCTTGATGAATTTATCGTTGTACTCTCTTAAATTTCTTACCTGTGCATCTTTTAACAGATCATAACGCTGATCCATTTCTATACACAAAGAATTAAGGGTATTGATCACTTTCTTGGTATCAGTAATAATGGCATCATCGCCGCCCGGTAATTTTGCCAGAAAATGGCGCTCTATCTTATTGAATAAGGTTAGCTCTACTTTTTTAGGATCTACCAATACAAATTTTAATTGCGAAGGGTGCTTTTTGTACAACAAAGAAACCAATATAGAGTTTATACCCACTGATTTACCTTGCCCGGTTGCTCCTGCTACCAGTAAATGGGGCATTTTAGCCAGATCGGCAATATATACTTCATTGCTAATGGTTTTACCCAAAGCAATAGGTAAGTCCATGGTATTCTGCTGAAATTTCTCTGTAGCCAGTACGCTGCGCATCGCTACCATTTCTGGATGCGAATTAGGCACCTCTATACCAATGGTTCCTTTACCCGGCATAGGCGCTATGATACGGATCCCTAAAGCTGCCAAACTTAACGCAATATCGTCTTCTAAATTCTTGATTTTAGATATACGCACGCCGGGAGCTGGTATAATCTCATATAAGGTTACTGTAGGGCCTATGGTTGCTTTAATCTTATCAATTTCGATATTGTAATGATTAAGCGTTTCTACAATCTTATTCTTGTTAGCTTCCAGTTCATCTGCATTAACCGATATTTTATTTGATCCGTAATTTTCTAACAGGTCTAAGTGTGGGTATTTATAGTTAGATAAATCTAATGTAGGATCATAATTACCAAACTGCTCTACCAGTTCGTTAGCTTTAGTTTCTTCTTCTGTTTTTTCTACCGTAAACGCAGGATCAGGGTTAGGCTGTACCACCTCCATATTGCTAACTTCAACCACTGGTGCTACATGAGGTGTTAAGATCACATTAGCAGCCAAAGGTGCAGCAACCACTGGTGGCAATTCTTCTGCTGCTGGTTTCTGCTCAAAACGATTGGGTGTTAATACGATATTCTGATCTTGTTTTTGCTTATTTGAGGCATAACGGTCATTTAAACTAAACTCAACCGGTTCAGATTTTTCTTCTTCTAATAAAGAGCTGTTTTCAGGAACCTCTGGGTCAAAACCCGGAGATAAAGGCGCTGCTTTAGGCTCTCTGTGTGGTATTTTAAAGTCTATATTGTAGGCAATGATCAAGATGGTAAGCCCTAAAAATATAAGCAAACCACCCACGCCTGCCTGCCCTATCTGTGCAGTTAGCAGTTTATTAGACCAATAACCAAACTCTCCTTCTAAAAAATGAGGGGTTTTGGCAAAGAAAGCATGACCAAAACCAAAGGCCAGCGAAATGAACAACAAGAAAAAAAAGCTATAGCCTAATGTTTTTTCTATTGCAAAAATCTTTACTTTAAAAAGCAATCTGTAGCCTATTACAAAGAAAACCAGCACAAACAGAAAAGAAGCTACTCCAAACCATTTATAAATAAACTGGTGCGATAACAGCGCGCCTACTTTGCCTAACCAGTTTTGTACAACCGGATCATCAATACCACTGGCCTTAAATTCTTCTGCTGTTTTAAACAAATTGCTCCATCCGCCATTGGCATCAATTACATAGCTCTGGTCTTCTTGCCAAGTAAACAGATAAGATGTAAAAGCAATTAAAAAGTATAAAGAGATAATGATAAAAAGCAGGCCTAAAATCTTTACAAACCGCCCATCTGCCAAGTCAAAACGAGGCAAGATCTCGCCACGCGGTTTCTGTACCTTGCTTGGTTTGGTTTTATCGCCATTTTTAGGCGATTCGGTATTTTGCTTAAAAGAATTGGTTCTAAATTGATTTCCTCTTAACGACATCGTAAAGATTAAAAATTAATAATCAACAAATATAACAAAGATATGCTGGTTTGTTTATGCTGTTTTGCTAATTAAAGTAAGTTTAGGTTATTCATGTTGCCAAATTTGCCTTGTGGTATTTAAACCTATTTTTTAGCTTGCTGCCACTTGATTCTTACTTTTTACTTTCACAATAGCTCAAGCATATGCAGTACCTCTACGTTCTGCTAAAACCGGCCTTGGCTGATGCGGGCAGCAATAATTTACTCTTTTACTGCCTTTAAAAGCATCAGGCGCAGCCGTGGCTTTTTTTGCATACTTTTTTCAGCTACAGGAAAAAAGTATGTCCGCGAAGCGACAGGCATAAGAAGTAACAGTAGTTGGTATCGGCTTGATTTTAAAATTAGCAATGGCAACTCTTAAACCTATATTTTATCTCTAGCATTAATTAGCTTACACATCTTTTATGCCAACAAATTAATGAAAAATGAGTAAAAATAGTTGATATGCAAAAATCAATGTGCCTGTTTTTTATTTTCACATCGATTTTGTTTTTAATATTCCTTTTTTATTTCGTTATTTTACTCTAGAACCAAAAACCCGAACCAAGAAATGAGTACTTCTCCTCTGGAAAGCTTAATTGAAAACGGACAAACCGAAGACATTATTGCGTTATTAAGCCAAACGCCAGAACTTGCAGTAAAGGAAACCTCTCATCATACATCGCCGTTAATGTTGGCCTGCTATTACAAAAAGACCGATATTGCTTTAGTAATTGCTGAGTTTATGCCTAACTTAAGCCTGTTTGATGCTTGTGCCATAGGCAAGTTTGACGATGTTACGCTGCTGGTATTCAAAAATCCTGAACTGATCAACGCTTATTCTGTAGATGGTTTTACTCCCCTTGGCCTAGCTTGTTATTTTGACCATGAGGAGATTGCAAAGTTTTTACTGCTTAAAGGAGCCGAAGTAAACTTAGCCAGTAAAAATGGTTACCATGTTTTTCCGCTGCACTCGGCCGTAAACAACAATAATTATGGCTTAGCCATGGCCCTGTTAAATGCAGGTGCTTATCCTAATGTATGCCAAAAATCGGGCATAGCGCCTTTGCACTTTGCTGCACAGCATGGTAATATTGAACTGATCATTGCTTTATTAGAGAAAGGTGCAGAAGTAACGTTGCGTACCGATGAGGGTAAACTTCCGGCTGATCTGGCTGCCGAAAAAGGCTTTAAAGAGATTGCAGAGATCTTAAGGGATGATGATTAGTTGAGAGTTCGAAGACAACTAATAAACCAATGAC
>DDEP01000160.1 GCA_002336465.1 Pedobacter sp. UBA1951 | reverse complement strand
CCCGTTCCATCTAAACCATAATTGGCATATAAGAGTTGTCCTTGAAAATCAAATTTCTTAAAGCTATAGTTTAACAAACCTAAAGTTTCCCTAAAATTTGCACCATAGGGATGCGCCAATGGTTGATTATAGTGTGCATAATTTGATATTCTATCAAAATGAGCATAAGTGTAAGGTCGTGCAGTATTAAACTCTGCCAAATAGTTCAGAGTAGGTACGTTAAACAAATCAGAGCCTCTAAAACCTAATTGAACTGCCCACTTATTAGCCCAATAACCCTTATTTGAAAAGAATTCCTTAGCTGTAAACTCATCGAACATGAATTGCCCATAAACGGCTGTTTTTTCCAATATTTCATATTTGGCGTTAAATCCTAGGCGCATTTTATCTGGAGATGAAGTATTTGTATTTTCTACAGGTCGCAAAAAGATAAAGGGATGGATGTAATTAAAATCAAATCCACGTTTTCCCTCAACTTCCGCATCTGCCCAAGTTATTGCTTGAAAAAAACCTAAAGATAACCTATTGGTAACATTCCAATCTATATAATGAGCCGCCATCCATTTGCCTCTGTCTCCTAATCTTCTATCAGTAGTTAGTTTTGGAGCTCCTGGATCTAGCATATAAGCAAATATAGTTTGGTATTGTACACTCCCTAAGCTAGCTCTAATTCTAAAGAAAGAGTAGTTTGAAGCCACATCAGATAATAAAATAGAACGATAACCATCTCCTATAAAGTTCTTATCATATCCCAATGCAAGATTCAGGTGTTTATTTGGCGTATAGGATAAAAGAGCAGTAACGTAAGACCAATCTTGCTTATCTGTAGCTAATTTACCGTAGCCTTGTCCGGGAACGGTTTGGTTCTTCACAACAAAATCATTGATATAGCTTGGAAATTTTCCCTGATCCTCAAATCCATTCAAATAAAATGAAAATTTCTCTCCCACATTTCCTCCTACTTGAAAGCCACGTGTATTTAACCAAGTGCTTCTGCTGTTTTGAAAATCCTTTCCTATTTGAAAATCAGGAAGGAAATCTGCATAAATACGGTAGTCATCATTCTCGACCTGAATTAAATGCTCTTGGAATAATTTACGGTGAACCCAGCTCCTCCTATTCAATGTATCTACACCATATCTCATTAAAGAATCATACTGTTTCTTGAGATTTGAATCATCAGCATAAAACCCCTTTATAGAAGAATGGAACTTTGTTTTAGTATCGTATACAGAATTATTTAGCTTCTGATAGAATTGATATTCTAAAGGTATGATTTGGTTGGGAGTTACATTTTGGGATTGTGCATCGAGAGCGTAAGCAATTATACTTACAAATAAAATTAGTTTTAGCTTCTTAATCATTCTTCGGGACATCTAATTCTTCAAAAACAGAGTTCTTGCTTCTATATTCTGTTACCATCTTCTTCATGGCAATAACAACTTGCCTATCATTATTTTTCTGAGCAGATTCTAATAAAATATAGATTTGATCCTCTACTTCATTAAAATGATACTCTCTCACTTTACCTATCATAATTTGATTGTGATGTGTAGGCATAGTATTTTCGTTGTTGTTTAACAACTCTTCAAAAAGTTTCTCTCCTGGCCTTAAACCAGAGTATTGTATCTTAATATCCTGATTAGGTACAAGTCCGGCTAACCTGATCATCTTTTTGGCCAATTCTACTATCTTTACCGATTTGCCCATATCAAAAACATAAATCTCACCACCATTCCCCATACAACCTGCTTCTAACACTAACCTACATGCTTCTGGAATAGTCATGAAATAACGTGTAATTTCAGGATGTGTTACCGTAACTGGGCCACCTTTTTCTATCTGTTGCTTAAATCTTGGAATAACAGAACCATTAGAACCCAAAACGTTACCAAAGCGCGTGGTAATAAATTTAGTTATGGGTTTTACATTTAAATCATTGATATAACTTAAGCCATTTTTAAAAATAGCATCTCTATTTGATAAAGAATTATTTAAAGACTGAACATATATTTCGGCAATACGTTTTGATGCCCCCATAACATTTGTAGGGTTTACAGCCTTATCTGTAGAAATCATCACAAACTTTTGTACGCCATATTTTACGGATAAATCTGCAATAGTTTTTGTTCCTAGAACATTTGCTTTAATCGCTTCAGAAGGATTATCCTCCATTAACGGTACGTGTTTATATGCTGCAGCATGATAAACGTAATGAGGTTTATAAGTTTCAAACAAATGCTCCATACGACGCATATCTCTTACATCCCCAACAAAAGCATGAAAATTGGCATGCTTATATTCTTCCTCTAACTCTAGATAAATATGATGTAGAGCTGTTTCAGATTGATCACAAAGAATAATTAAACTTACATCAAACTTAATCAATTGACGTACAATTTCACTTCCAATAGAACCTGCTGCTCCTGTAATCAAAATACGGCGTTCTTTTAACTGCTTCTGAATACCCGCAGTATCTATCTCTATTTGCTTGCGATTAAGTAAATCTTCTATATTAATATTCTGTATCTGATTTTGATGTAATTTCCCTCCAATCCATACATCAGAAGGAGGAATATTCAATACGATAACATCGTATTCCAAACAGACATCCACAATCTGGTTTTTTCGTTCTGTTGGGATAGTGTATGAAGCAAAAATGATTTCATCCACTTCATGCTCCCTAATCAGATTTTCCAAATTAGCAGCATCAATAATTTTAATCCCGTCTATCGTTTTTCCGATTTTTCTTTCATCATCATCAACAAAAGCAATAATGGTTTTGTGAATACGCCCATCATGGTCTAATGTTCTTTTAGTGGCCAATCCAGCTTCTCCTGCTCCATATATTATAACCTTCTTTTTATCTAAGTTTAAATTTTTGATATAAAGAAAGAAGTACTTTACCAATACTCTATATGTTATTAATAGTAAAAATGAAGCTAGCGTATTTACGATGATAATCGCATTTGAAATGATTGGCGCACCTTCAAACGCTGTAAGGCTTAAATTTAGAAAGAGGAATAAGCCATTGCTGATAATTACAGCAAATAATACCCTAAATGTATCTTGTGCGCTGGTATAGCGGATAATGCCCGCATAAGTTTTTACGTTTAAAAAAACTATACTACTAATTCCGGTTATGATGACCGCATTAAGTGCAAATTCGCGAAGATTAACTTCATTTAACGCAAAATTAAGCTTAATAGCATAAGCAATGGTAAGAGATATCAGACATATTAAAATATCCAATAAAAAAATAATCCACCTGGGCACAATGTTTATTTTCATAAACAATCCTAATACTGTTTAAAAGATTTATAAATGTAATATAAATCTGCTATAACGCAAAAATCTTCTGTTCTATCAACATTTATATTAAAGGGTTTGTTTTATATCCAACAATTATTAATAAGTTGCCATGCTTACCTTTACAATAGAACTATTTTTTTCTTTAGAGTATATTAAAAATCAAAGTCTTTACTGACAAATAAACTTATCCAAAAATCCATCTGTGCTATGTAAATAATTTGGATAAACATATTCCTACTCTCTCTAAATTCTCTTCGGTTAAATTCGATCCAGATGGTAAGCATAGACCATCCTGAAAAAGCTTTTCAGAAATATTGCTTCCATAAAACGGTGCGTCTTTAAAGATCGGCTGCAAATGCATTGGTTTCCACAAAGGACGGGTCTCTATATTTTCTTTTTCTAAAGCAATTCGGACACTTTCTCTATCAATTCCCATTTGGGGGTTAATTAATATACATGACAGCCATCTATTAGAGAAATATCCTTCTGGTTCATTTAAAAATGATATCCCGTTTATTTCCTTTAAAACCTTTTTGTAATAGTTAAAATTCCGTCGTCTAGACTCTATGTGGGATTGAAGCACTTCCATTTGCCCACGGCCAATACCGGCTACAATATTACTCATACGGTAATTATAACCTATATGCGAGTGCTGATAATGTGGCGCCGAATCTCTAGCTTGTGTAGCTAGAAATACAGCCTTATCTTTATAAGCTTGATTTTTAGCTATTAACGCCCCACCTCCAGAAGTAGTAATTATCTTGTTACCGTTAAAGGAAAGACAAGCCATTTCTCCGAAAGTACCACATCTTTTCCCATTAATATGAGAGCCAAGAGCCTCGGCAGCGTCCTCTAAAACAGGAATTTCATATTTCTTTGCGATTGCTAAAATCTCCTGCATTTTTGCTGGCATTCCATATAAATGCACAGGTAAAATTGCTTTAGGTTTTTTACCTTTTGCTACTCTAGCTCTAATTGCTTCTTCTAAATATTGAGGAGACATATTCCAAGTATCTTCTTCTGAATCAACAAATACTGGGGTAGCTCCTAGATAGGCGATTGGATTAGCCGAAGCGGAAAAAGTCATACTTTGACAAATAACCTCATCTCCAGTACCCACGCCTAATAAAATCAATGCCAAATGCAATGCGGCTGTTCCCGAACTTAAAGCAGCCACCTCTACATCTCCTCCTAAATAAGTTTTCAAATTATCTTCAAAACCTATTACATTGGGTCCTAACGGAGCAACCCAATTGGTGTCAAACGCTTCTTTCACATATTTTTGTTCTCCACCTCCCATGTGAGGGGACGAAAGCCAAATTTTATTCATAGTTAACAATTACAGTCTATTATTTCTTTTATTTCTACAAGCTTCTCTACTATATAATCTGGAAGATATTCTCGACTTAAGTTAAAGTTTTGCCTGTGGATATTCGTTCCACTATCTTTTAAGCAAATGGTTTTCCATCCAAGGTTCTTTGCAGAAATAAAATCCTTACTAACATTATCTCCAACATAAAAATATTCAAGTATATGAGTTTGATTGAAACATTCGTAATTTTTAATTGAAGGTTTAGTAGACCCTATTTCTTCAGAAATAACGATTTTATCAAATAGCTTCTCTATGCATACGGCCTTAATCTTGTTCCGTTGTGTGAAACTCCTACCGTCAGTAATTATCCCTAATCCATAATCACATTTCTTTATCGCATGCAATAAGTCTAAAGCCCCTTCCTTTAAGGATATTGTAGGGATATGAAGGCGATACCAGGATGTCAGTTGCTGTATGTCTAAATGTTGGAATCTTTCTAAAATTAAATCGAAGGTATTAAGTCCATTGGTATACCATTCTATCATCTCACTATATAATTCTTCGTGGCCTATTGGCAAGATCTTAAAAGCAATTTCTTTATAAGCGGATTTCAGATAATCTAACTCATTGATTAGGGTGTCATCTAAGTCAAAGATTATATATTTATCCCTCATAGTTATGGACTAATATTTCATCATCATATCTTAACATTAACAAATTATCTTCCCAATCTTCAAAATAATCTATCTTTTTATTAAATAAATATTCCTCTATAATCAATTTAGGATAGTTAGCTCCTGATAAATAGCTTAACGGGTATCCCCCTCCAAATCTAGGATTTATCTCAATTCCATATATTTTACCAGTACTTTGATTTAAGAAAAATTGCATTGTTAAGCACCCTCTAGCTCCCTTAATGTAGGCAAGTTTCTCTTTTACATAAATGAGTACTTGATTTTTATTTGTTACACCTTTATTAATTTCCCCCGCCCTAATAAAGATTCTTTTTCTTGGAACAGCACACATTAAATATCCTTTTTGATTATAATATGCATCTACAGTATATTCAACGTGATCTTTTTGATCTAGATACTCCATAAACATAAGTTTTGGGTTATTTAGATGATAATCCGTAAGCTCTGATTTTTGATTGATGATAAAGATGTCCTTACTTAAGGATCCATCATAGGGTTTAATAAAGAGTGGAAATGAGAATTCTGTCTTTGTAAATTGAACAGGTATTTCAATCCCATTTTCAGAAAAGAACTGGTTAATTAAACGTTTATCTCTACATTTTTCAACAAATTCCGAAGAAGAAACAATAGGTTTTATACCTTCATCGTATAGTTTTTCTCTGTTTTTCGCTAAAATCAATAATTCTGTATCAATTGTGGGGATAACAATTTTAATATTTAACGATTTGCAGACAGATATCAGCTCTTCGATATAATCTTCAGCATCTACCCTAGAAATTGATTTATATCCATCAGAAACATGACATGCTGGCGCCAATACTGGGTTTAAATCTACGGTGAATACTTTAGATTCTTTGTCTAAGCTCTTCAATTCTTTTTGAAATGCTCGCACTAATGAGACACGTTGTCCCGCAGATGTAATTAATACGTTATTATTCATGTTTATTGCCTTTAAACATTTCCATAGTAGCATTTCCTTTCTGTGAGATGTCTTCTCGCCACAATACTTTCTTTAAGGTCATCAAAATTATCTTAATGTCTAACATTAAGGAAACATTGTCTACATACCATACGTCCAGTTTAAATCTTTCATCCCAAGTCGTATTATTTCTGCCATTTACTTGTGCCCATCCAGTTATGCCGGGTCGTACCTCATGTCGTCTTAGCTGAAAATTATCATACAATGGAATATAGCTCACTAATAGAGGCCTTGGGCCAATTAAACTCATATGCCCTAATAGTACATTCAACAATTGTGGAGCTTCATCTAATGAGGTTTTCCTGATAAATATGCCTATTTTAGTCAAGCGCTGCCTGTCAGGTAATGGATTTCCAAATTGATCTACCTTATCAGTCATTGTCTTAAACTTGAATATCTTAAATATTTTGCAATTTTTACCGGGCCTTTCCTGAAAAAAGAAAACTTTTCCTTTGTTGGCAAAACACAATAGGATTATGGTACAAAGAATAAATGGAAATAAAATTATTAGGCCTAATAGGGCAAATATAAAATCAAAAATACGTTTATAAGATAATCTATACATTACGATAATGTTTCATAATTGCATCATAACTGTTTTTAACCAAGTAATTACTCAAAAGATAGTTATACCCATTTTCACCTAACCTTTTACGATAGCCAGCATCATTGCTCAACTTATCTATTGCCGCATTAAAAGCCTCTAAATTACCCGACAGAACACCAATACCAAATTGATTAGATTCCATTATGGACCCAATATCAGTAGCTGAATCAGTAGCAGAAATAACAGGCATTTTGTATTCTAAATAAGAGAGCAATCGAGATGGGAAATTAGGAATAGAAAAACGTCTGTCCAAAAATATTAATCCAATATCACAACAACTTAAAAGCTCATCATACTGCTTTTTAGGCAAGGCGTTAATGAGTAATATATTTTGCAGCCGATTTAAATCCAACATATCTTTCAGTTTTTGATATTCAGTTCCATTTCCAACTATCAAAAAAAATATCTTTCTATTATTTTGATTCGCAAGCAAAATCTGTATTAAGAAATCAATGCCTTGTGGTTTTCCTAAATTACCACCGTATACGAAAACAACAGTATTATGAGGAATGCCATATTGAGCTTTTATTTCGTCAACCTTTACTTCATCAAAAGTACCTTTAGACAGTTCTATGCTATTGGGATTTATTTCTACCTTTCCTTGCGTTGTTTTAAAATTATATTTAGTTATATATTCTACATTTGCTGGCGACATACATCCTATATGGTCTGAAACAGCATATAATTGATTCTCTTTATGTTTGAAATACCTATGTAATATTCCATTTTTTTTTAAGATGCCTAAATCCACAGCATTTTGTGGAAAAATGTCTTTCAATAAAAGATATGATTTTGCATGGTCTCTTTTTTTTATAAACTCTATTACCTTGGCAAAGGTAATAGGAGGAGTAGAATATAAAACTAAATCAAACTTCTTTTCAGAAGTATATTTTTTGATTGCCACAAGATACTGGTATTCAATCGCAAGCGTTCCAACTCCCTTTTCAATAAAATTCGTCTTTTGAATATTGAAGGTTTTTACTTGCAGAATTGAAACGCCTTCTCTATCATTAAAGTTAGTAGCAATTCGTCTCCTCCTCTCAACAGGCGTTACAATAGTAACATCATGCCCCTCATCTCGAAATTTCCGTAATAGATCATGATATATGCCTCTTTCCGTTAAATTGCTAACTTCCACTAAAGTTAAAAACAGAATATTCATTTATTGATTGTTTTCACTCCAGACTACTCGCTTAATATAATCCACATAACTTATTATAATACGTACTATCTTTTCTGATACGTTTGGCATCGAGTAATCTGCAACTTGTCTAAAATTTCTTTCGACAGCAGTTTTTTGATATTGTAATTGTGTTAAACCTTGAATAATACGTTCACTATTCATACCAACCATCATTACAGATGCCTCTTCCATAGCCTCTGGACGCTCGTGGGCATCTCGTATGTTCAATGCACGGAAGTTTAAGATAGATGATTCTTCGGAGATGGTACCGCTATCAGATAAAACAGCATAAGATTTCATCTGAAGCGCATTGTAGTCATTAAAGCCCATCGGTTTTAAAAACCGTACTTTTTCATGCATTTGGATATTTTTATTTTCAATCATCTTTCTGGTACGAGGATGCGTACTTACAATAATTGGGTAGTCATATTTTTCTGCAATCAGGTTTAAACTTTTCATCAAACCTGAAAAGTTTTTTTCACTATTGATATTTTCTTCACGGTGAGAGGATACTACAAAATATTGATATTCCTTCAATCCCAAACGCCGTAGCACATCTGATTTTTGAATTTCGGGTAAGTAATGATTCAGTACCTCAAACATTGGCGAGCCCGTTTTGATGATTCTATCCGCTGGCAAACCTTCTCTCAGAAGATACTCTCTGGCAATGTCACTATAGGTTAAATTAATGTCTGAAATATGATCAACGATTTTACGATTGGTTTCTTCAGGTACACGTTGATCAAAACAACGGTTGCCTGCTTCCATATGAAAGATTGGAATATGCCTTTTCTTTGCTGGAATTGCGCAAAGACAACTGTTTGTATCTCCAAGAACTAAGAATGCATCTGGTTTTTGGTTCTCCAACAACGGGTCTATTTTAATAAGGATTTGCCCTACAGTTTCTGTAGCTGTTGCTCCTGCAGCGTTCAAAAAGAAATCAGGTTTACGGATACCAAGGTCGTCAAAAAAAATTTGGTTAAGTTCATAGTCGTAATTCTGTCCTGTATGAACTATAGTATGGTCAATTGCTTCAGAATGATCCAAAGCCGACATTACTCTAGCTAATCTTATAATCTCTGGGCGTGTACCCACTACTGTCATTACCTTTAATTTCGATTTCATCAATCTATGTGTTGTAATTTTTTAAACCTCCTCAAAGTAAGTATCCGCATCTTTTGGGTCATAAAACTCATTGATCCAAAAGTTGGTATACAAATCTTCGTTCCCTATATTCTTAATATTATGTGTATACCAAATTGGCATATCTACATAAGCAGGTTCTTCACCATCTAAATAAAAGTCTAACACTTCATCTGTTCCAATTCTTCTTAGCTGTATCAATGCTTTTCCTTTTATCACAGCAAACCTTTCTATTTTCCGTGTATGATAGTGATTACCTCTAGTAACACCTGGAACAGTAGTAGAAAACGATACTTGGCCGCCAACTCCCAATCTTATGATTTCTACAAAAGTACCTCTTGGGTCAGAGTTTTTAATCAATTTAACTGGATTGTGATTTTTGATATCTATGTAGCATCGAAAAGTATTAAACAAGTTTAGTTCAAATTTACTTTTTAATTCAGGGATAGCGCCTTTTTCGAAATATTTGATTTTATAATCTTGCAATAAACTCAATATTTCCGACACCTTATTTTCTGATGTATGTGGTACTCTTACTACAGCGTTATTATTTTTATTACGAATTTGATCAATGATGAAGTGTACCAATTCCCCTACGTAAATTAAATTTACAGTACCATCTATTTCTATCTTTGGCTGTTCATTATGTGTTAACTGATGTGAAAAGGTTGCGATGAACGAGTTGTAGTAAGGATGACCAAACGGTCCAAATACATTTGGAATTACCAAGCCAGTAAATAACCCGTTATTCTTAGCAGCCCATTCTACAAATAATTCCCGACCTTCTTTTTTACTTTTCCCATATAAATTATCTTGTTCTTCTTGAGATGAGGACGAAAATAAAACATGCTTTTTAGCAGAAGAATTCTCTAGCGCAGTAATTAATTGTTTGACTAATCTGATATTGGTTTGATATAATACCTCTGGGTCATTATGTCTATTCATTGCCGCTAAATGAACAATGACATCACAATTCGTTATGAAATCATTTAATTGATCTTCATCTTGAAAGTAATCTATATGATAAGGAATCCGTTCAAATTCATCTGGAAATAGCCCTAATGTATTATATAAATGCTGACCAACAAACCCTTCCTGACCAGTTATACCTACTTTTAATCTCATTATTTAATTATTTAAAA
>DDEP01000070.1 GCA_002336465.1 Pedobacter sp. UBA1951 | reverse complement strand
AAGGTCATTGGCAGCTACCTTACAGGCTTCTTCTTTTATAATGTAAAGGAAACACCGAAGTTCCAGTTGGTGCCGGCTTGGGTGAAGTAATAATTTTCAGTGGTCATCATCCCATCGTACAAATAACTGAAAGAGTACCCATTATTCTCATATTTTTTATTAAAAATATTATTGACCATCAGTATCAAGCTAATCTCTTTAAAAGTTTTAGAAGAAAACTGATAGCGAAATCTTGCATCGGTGATAGCATAAGGGTTGATACTTTTTATCTTGTTCTGAGAGTTGTCCAAATATTGTCTGCCAACATATTTTTCTAAAAGATCCAAGTAAAAGTGTTGTTTACTATCCTGTTTGGCAAACGGTTCAAAAGTTAAAGAACCTCCGACCACCACATTAGGCGAAAATGAAATATCGGTATTATTTAACTTTTTTTCGATCTGTCCACCGTTGTCATAATCGTCATCAAAAACGGAGATATCTTTAATCTTATTTTTGCTAAAAGCGGCATTTGCATTAGCTTGTAGCCATTTCGATGGTCTGTAATTAGCCGTTAGCTCAATGCCCGCACGGTAGCTATTTTTTACATTAGTTCTTGCATAAGCACCCACGTCATTTATCTTTCCGGTAGCTACCAGTTGATCTTTGTACTTCATATAATAGCCATTGATGGCCAAATTGGTTGTTTTGGTATTGAACTGATAGCCTAACTCAAAATTGGTTAGTTGCTCATGTTTGGGGATGCTATTTAAACCTGCTTCAAAATCATCGCGGTTGGGTTCTTTATTCGCTATTGCTATCGATCCGTAAATTTTGCTTTGTGCTGTGTTGGCATGTTTTAAAATGTAACTTACACCCGCTTTGGGGTTGAAAAATGTGTATTTACCTCCAGATAGGAGTGATGGTCTTTTTCTAAACCCGTTTATCGTATAATCTACCGTTCTTAATTGCACATCCGCAAACCCATATAGATTGCGGATAAGCTGTTGCTGTAGTTTTGCATAAATATTAAAATCAGTTTTATCAGCCGGGCGTTTGTACCATTCGTAATCTATAGGAAATCCAACATCGGCCCATTTTACAAAGCCGTAGTGTTGGGCTTCATACTGTGTAAAGGCTCCTCCAAAATTTAAAGTCGTATTGTTTTGAGCATAGTTGGCCGAAAAAATGGTACCATAATAATGGTTGTTCAGCCAAAGTTGCCGAGTTAGATTGGTCTCAGTAATTTCTTTACCATTGACAATGGGATTTGACAAACCATAATTTCCAAAAGATTCTTCTTTTTTATATTCATTATAATAACCCCTGCCTCTGGTCATGAAAAAGCTAACATTTGATGACCAATTGGCATTAAATGTATGATTTAAGAAAAGCTGATAGTAGTCCTGTTGGTAGTTGTCTGTTTGGTCGCTATAATAGCCGCCATCAGCCATTTGGCCCAATGTGTTAGTTCTTCTGCCAGTAGCGTCTAATTGCTGGCTATAGGTTTGGTCTTTTGATCCTTTCCCGTCAAAGAAAATGGTGCCAATACCATTCCACGCCTGACCAGTTTTTTCCATTCCCGTTAGGTAGTTGAACTTGATATTCGTCATCTCGTTTTTGGAAGTCCATCCACCTAAGAACTGTAAGGATTTGAGATCGGTATTCGACCGTTGGACGTAACCGCTTGAGTTGATCTTTGATAGTCTAACATCAAATTGAAATCCTCCTTGAATAAGCCCTGTAGCAGCTTGTAGCGTATGCTTCCATGTGTTGAACGAACCATAAGCATTACTGATGGTGGCTGTTGCCGTCTTGCTTTGTTCTATATTATAAATATTGATGGAAGCACCAAACGCACCGGCACCGTTGGTAGAAGATCCTGCACCTCGTTGTAATTGAACCGTATTGGTAGAAGATGCTAAATCGCCCAAATTGACAAAAAAAACATTCTGCGATTCGGGATCATTTACCGGAATACCGTTCAAGGTGATATTTGTTCGTGCAACATCTGTCCCTCTGATGCGCATAGAAGCGTAACCTACGCCAAGACCATCATCTGAGCTTACAACCACCGAGGGTATTTGATTGAGCAGGTAGGGCAAGCTTTGCCCGGTATTTTGCTGCTCAATATACTTTTTAGTTAGGTTGCTAACCGCAAAGGGCGACTTTTCATTAAGCCTAGTGGCACGCACTTCGACAGGGGAAAGAAAATGAACACTGTCCAATTGAGTAGCACTTGTTTGTGCTTGTAAGGATAGACCTGCAAATATAGACATGCAGGTAAACATAGAAATCCTCTTCATTTGTTTTTTCTTTTTAGAAGTTAAAAAAATAATGAGAGGGAAATGCTGAAATGAGAAAGGATGGCTTATTCTTCCTTCCCTGCGCAGGCATTACCCNNTCAGGTTTACGGGTATTATCTCAGCTTTATCTACAATAGATTCGGCACCCCGGGAAACACTGTGCTTTTCTTAAAAAAAGCCCAACGAAGGTAGGGGAAATATTTCAAAGCTTGTAAAGATTGGAATGGTTAGAGGTTTAATTTGTCAACATTTCAACTATAGGGAAAGATAAAAAAATGGGATTTGCTTGTTTTTTGTGGCAAATCCCATCTTGCTATTCAACTAAATGCAGCGATTTATTTTATAATGCTAAACAACCTTTTCCATCGTGGCCCTTGGTCGTAGCTAAACCAAATCATCCAGGCTTTTCCCACAACGGCACTTTCGGGAACAAACCCCCAAAAACGACTATCTTGGCTTTTGTGGCGGTTGTCGCCCATCATCC
>DDEP01000143.1 GCA_002336465.1 Pedobacter sp. UBA1951 | reverse complement strand
CCGTGAAGATGGTTTCATTGGTACAGGACTTAAGAAAGATGAATTTGTGGGCGATTGCTCGGATATAGATGAGATTATTGTATTTAGAGAAGACGGGCGTTGTATCGTAACCAAAGTAGCCGATAAAACCTTTGTAGGCAAACATATTATACATGCTCAGGTATTTAAAAAAGGCGATGATCGTACGGTTTATAATATGATCTACAAAGATGGGGCTAGCGGTATCAGTTATATCAAACGTTTTTCTGTTCTAGGTGTAACTCGCGATAAAGAATACGATTTGACTAAAGGCACCAAAGGATCTAAAGTGTTGTACTTTACGGCAAACCCAAATGGCGAGGCAGAGATTGTTACCGTGCAATTAAAACCACATTCAAAACTTAAGAAATTAAGCGTTGATGTTGATTTTGCTAATGTTGCGATAAAAGGCCGTGGCTCTATGGGTAACATAGTGGTTAAATACCCAGTTAAGAAAGTATTGCTAAAAAGTAAAGGAGTTTCTACGCTGGCGGGCATCAAAATATGGTATGATGATATTTTGAAACGATTAAATGTTGATGGTCGTGGTAAATACCTTGGAGAATTTGATGGCGATGATAAGATTTTGCAGGTATATAGAAATGGCACTTATGAATTGAGCACATTTGAGCTGAACAACCATTTTGATGAAGGCATTGTGCTTATGCAGAAATTTAATCCTGAGCATGTTTACAGTGTTATACACTATGACGGTAAAGCCAAGAATTATTTTGTAAAGAGATTCGTTTTTGAAACCCAACCTATTGGTAAAGTAATGAGCTTTATCAGTGAAGAAAATGGTTCTAAAATGATTCTCATTACCGGAAAATCAGATGCAAAAATCATCTTGGATGTAGAAAAAGGAAAAACCAAGATACCGGAAACTTTAGAGCTGGAACTGGCAGGATTGATAGATGTTAAAGGTTGGAAAGCCAATGGAAATCGTTTGTCTCCACACGTAGTTAAGCAAGTGAAACTTATAGATACCGAACTGGAAATAGGTATTGTTGAAGAAGAGAAGCAAGCAGAAGAAAATGATGCTGAACACGTAGAAGAAGAAGTGAACAGCACAGAAACTAATCCAGAAGAGGAAACTGAAATAGAAGAAGAGACTGAAATAGAAGATCCTAAAGAGGAAAAAAAACCTAAAGCTAAACCAACATTTAAACCGGCAACCAAAACCGAGACTCCTGAAACTGCCGTAGAGAAGCAGGAACCTAAGGAAGACGAAGAGCCAAAACCCGAAAAGAAGAAAATATCATTTGAAATTACCAATCCTGATGATATTAAAATGGATGACAAAGGACAACTGGGGTTTTTCTAATATAATTTAAACGATAAAAAGGTAGGGTATTGAACCTTACCTTTTATTCTCTATATTTGCCTTACTCAAAGGGGTGCTTGCTAATCAAACCACTTATTTAGCAGGCTGAGATTATACCCAGTTTTTGAGTTAGAAGTAGAGTATTTAAGTTCTCAGTGTTTAACTTTTTACTTTCAATTTTTAGCTTAAAAACACACCTGATACGGATAATACCGACGTAGGGATAAAGAGGTTATACTGCACTACTGTTTTGCCCTGAAAGCAGTTTTCAATTAATTTTTAAGGTTTTGAATTAAAATTCATTGAAGATGGAATTTCAGGAATGGCTTTCTCTATTTAAAGAGCAAGTATTGGCAACTTCTTTTTTAGAGTGGTTTGCAGTTATTTTTGGCGTGGCCGAAGTTTTGCTGGCACGTAAAAACAATATCTTGCTATATCCGGCGGGTATTGTATCTGTTGTATTGTCTATGTATCTTTTGGTACATGCTATGCTCTATGCCGAAGCTTTGTTAAATCTGTATTATCTGGTCATGAGTATTTACGGTTGGGCAGTATGGCAAAGAAATCATCAAGGTAACAAAGCTTTAACTGTATCATGGACCAATAAACGAGAAATGCTTACCGCTTGCTCAATAGTTGTGGTAGGTTACATCATATTATATACCGTACTAGTCAGGTTTACACAATCTGATGTACCAGCTTTTGATGCTTTTGTTTCATCTGCGGCATGGGCTGGTATGTGGTTGCTGGCACGTCGTAAAATAGAGAATTGGGTGTTTCTAAATGTTTCTAATAGCGTAGCTATACCTTTGCTTGTGCATAAAGGGTTGCTAATGATGGCCATGCTTACAGTTTTCTTGTTTGTGGTAGCCATTTTTGGATTTATAGACTGGAAAAGAATATATAAAACGCAGTATCAGCAGCAATGGACATAAACATGAAAAATATTTTAACCCCAGAGCATCGTGAGTTGATACGGTCATTAGCAGCTGAATCAGAAAAATCAGGGCAACTGCATCCATTGTTATTGGATATGGCTTATCAAAACAATTGGTTTAAACTTTTTGTGCCAAAAATTTACGGTGGACCGGGTATGAAACTTCCTGATATATTAAGATTAGAAGAAGAGCTGGCTTATTTAGATGGGAGTTTAGCGTGGACTATAACTTTATGTAGTGGGGCGTCGTGGTTTACTGGTTTTATAGATTCCTTATTGGTTAAGGATATTTTAACAGATGAAAAAGCTTGTTTTGCAGGTAGTGGTGCAGTAGGAGGTACGGCCAGAAAAAACACGAGTGGCTATGTGGTTAATGGTAAATGGCAATATGCAAGTGGTGCATTACACGCTACGGTTTTTACGGCAAATTGTGTTTTACAGGATGACAACGGAAATGTTTTACAGGATGAAGGAGGGAATGATATAATCAAATCGTTTGTTTTTAAAAAATCAGAAGTGCAGGTATTACCAGGTTGGTCATATATAGGTATGATTGCTACAGGTAGCCATGCATTTGAAGTGAAGGAACTAGAAGTGCCAGAAAACCGATCTTTTGTCATCAATAGTAACATACAGATTACTGATGAGGGATTTGATTATCCTTTTCTTCAATTGGCAGAAACCACGCTTGCCGTAAATAGTTTAGGCATGGCAAGACATTTTATAGATTTAGTAGAACAGCATTTTTTTACAAGAGCAGCAGCTAAACGATATGAACCGTATCAGGTTAGCTTCTTTGAGAACGAACTTAAAGAAGGCAAAAATGAACTGCACACTTCGCAAGACCAATTTTATAAAATCTTTGATGATTCATGGCAACGTTTAAGAGCACATGGGATCATTGATGAGTCTATTTTATTCAAAGTTAGTAAATCGAGTAGGGAGCTTGCACATAAGGCAAGGTCAATTGTTGATAGGCTTTATCCTTATGCAGGGCTCGAAGCCGCAAAAAAAGAAACAGAAATGAACAGGGTATGGCGTGATTTGCATACAGCTAGCCAACATGCTTTACTCACCTTCTTTTAATCTTTACTTCTTCTTAAGCAGATCGCAACAAGTCTTATTTAAAATATTCAGTATCTGTTTGTTAGAAATTTATTTTCATTAATTTTTAATTAGTCTAAATAAATAACTAATATTGCGTACTATTTAAAATTATTCTAAATAAGAAGTGAAGAAACAATTGATCCTTATGCTAACCTGTGTCCTGTTCGCAGGTGTGGTGTTTGCCCAAAAAAATGATGTTGTTAATATTAAAGGTCAGATTTTAACAGCTGATGGAAAACCAGCCCCAGGTGTAGGTATTTCTATAAAAAATACAGCTTATAGCTGTTTTACAAGTACAGACGGAAATTTTATCATAAAGTCGCCTGCAGGTAGCTCGATACTTGTGGTCAATGCAGGCATTAAAAACGAATCACTTGAAATACCTTTTGAAGCTTATGCTGATAAAACATTATCTCCTATTTCTATCAATGAAAAGTTACACCAGTTAAATGAAGTGGTGGTTACCGGACAGTTCTCTCCTCAGTCTGTAAAAAACTCAGTTTACAACGTTAGAAGCATCAGCGCAGAGAAAGTAAGGCTAAGAGGAGCTACAAATATTCAGCAAATATTGAATACTGAATTTGGTTTTAGGTTCAGCAATGATTTAACCTTGGGTACGGCAGATGTTGAAATGATGGGAATGACTGGTCGCAATATCAAGATTTTATTAGATGGTGTACCTGTAGTTGATCGATCTGATGCAAGAGAAAGCTTGAACCAGATTGATATCAATACCGTAGAACGTATAGAAGTAGTAGAGGGCCCCATATCGGTAGTTTATGGAACCGATGCACTGGCAGGTGTGATTAACATTATAACTAAAAAGCCGGGTTTGTCTAGGTTTGGCATAACAGCT
Organism: Pedobacter sp. UBA1951; assembly: GCA_002336465.1. Lineage (GTDB taxonomy): Bacteria > Bacteroidota > Bacteroidia > Sphingobacteriales > Sphingobacteriaceae > Pedobacter. The sequence continues at coordinate 5,071 of DDEP01000143.1, read as the reverse complement.
AAGATACAGGAAGAAACAGCGGGTAATGAATATAGCGCATTGAGCGGTAAGGGTATCCATAACAAAAATCTTTCGGCTACTTGGCAACATAAAGGTTGGTTTGGTATGGCAGGATTTAGCAATAATGAATTTGGTGGGTGGAATTTACTGCCTAAAACAGCTTTTATTGCCGATGTGAATGCAGTTGGTAACCAATGGAAACCTAAAGATCAGTATTTGGGTAACGTAAAAGTGGGTTACAGAAATAACCAACTCAACCTGTGGTATCGTTTAGACGGAATGAAGGAGGATATTGATACGCGTTATGGCATCAATCCTAACAATTATATAGGTAAGTTACAGACTTATACCACACATCGCTACAATAACCAATTACACGGAGAATATAGATTTAACGCAAAGATGCAAATAACCGGGGTTGCAGGTTATACCGATTTGCAAAGAAAGACCACTACTGTATTACATGATTATGCCAATAATACAGAGCGACCTTCTACAGATGCTGGAGAGCAGGATTTAGCTAAATTCAATACTTTCTTTTTCAGATCTACTTTTCAATACAATATCGCTCAGAAAATATCTGTACAGCCCGGAATTGAATATAACCGAGAGGGTGGAAGTGGTGCTAGAATTAAAGGGACACCAGTGATTAATGATTATGCTTTTTTTATCTCTGCAGAATATAAACCGTTTTCAGGAGTGAACATAAGACCCGGATTACGTTTTATTAAAAACTCAGTTTATGATGCCCAAACTGTAGTTCCTTCATTAAATACCAAGTTTGCACTGGCTAAAGATTTTGACTTGAGATTAGCTTATGCAAGAGGTTTCAGAGCCCCGGCCTTAAGAGAATTGTATTATGATTTTTTTGATGCCAGTCACTCTATTATGGGTAATGAGAACTTAAAAGCAGAATCGTCAAATAGTTTTGATGGATCGTTGGCTTGGGCTGGGATCAAAACACAAGATTTGCAATTCAGGTCATTATTAGCAGGTTTCTATAACCTCTTTTTCGATAGAATTGATTATGGTATAGATTCTGAAAATTCTACCATTACAACCTTGATCAATATAAATAAGTATAAAACAGCAGGTGTTTCTTTGGATAATACATTCATCTATAAAACGCTGCAAGTAAATTTAGGTGTTTCTTACATAGGTAGGTACAATAAGCTTTCTGCCGATAATCCTGGTCTTGAAGTACCCCAATTTTCATGGACTCCTGAGTTCTTTAGCACCTTAATTTATACGGTTCCAAAAGTTGATGGTTCGGTAAGTATATTTTTTAAACATACTGGAGCAAGACCAAGTTACCAGCTTCAAAATGGAGATGTTGCTTCGGCAAAACTGGTTAAAGTTGGAGGTTTCAACTGGACAGATGTTATGTTCAATAAAAATATTTACAAGCATCTTACTTTAAATGCCGGAATTAAAAACCTGTTTGATGTAACTCAGCTTAACAATACTGGGATTAGCAGCGGTGGAGCACATAGTTCGGGAGGGGGATCGGTTCCTTATAGTTATGGAAGATCATATGTTGTAGGATTAACATTTAACTGGAATAAATAATCACATATCACAAATAAATAAACTTTAAGAACATGAATAAATTAAACTCAATTATTGCGGTAGCTGCCTTGAGCTTTGCATTTACTGCTTGTAAAAAAGATAAAGAAGAACCAATTATCACTGTACCACCTTCTGATGGAAGCACTTTAACTTTAAATGGCCTCATTGGATCAGAAGCAGGAAGTTCTGCAGGAAACAGTGTTTTTGTTGATTTTAGTGCCGATAAGCAAACCTCAGTAGCTAGAAATTCTTGGGATTTGGGCTTCTATGGGGGAAGTGAGTTTAGGGTAATCATCAACCATACCGTAGGCGCAACAGCTATAGAATTGAACAAGACAGATCTAAACCAAGTTACTGCTGCAGATACCATAACTTTGGCTTCGAGCGCTGCGCTGGCACTTGGACAAGGAGCAGGAGGTTTTGGTCTAATAGATCCTGTAGAAGGAGGAAAATCAGCTTATCTTGCAGGAACAGTGATCAAAGAAGTTTCAGCAACAGATGCCAATAACAAGGTTTACATCGTTAACAGAGGTTCGGCAGGTGTTTCAGAGAACAGAGGTTGGCAAAAAGTAAGAGTGTTGCGTAATGGAAACGGATATAAACTTCAATATGCAAAAATCAATGAAACCACTTTTAAAACAATTGATGTTGCAAAAGATGATAAGTATAACTTTAAATATATTTCTTTTGTGAGTGGAGCTGTAAATGTAGAACCTCCAAAAGCAGATTGGGATATCCAATGGTCACTTTCTACTTATAAAGCTACTGCTACAATTCCTTATACTTTTTCCGATTTTGTAATCTTAAACTTTCTTGCAGGCGTACAGGCAGCAGAAGTTTTAAAGAGCAGTGTAGATTATCCAGACTTCAAAGAAAGCAATTTATCAGCAATTACATTTAAATCAGAAAGAGATGTAATCGCTGGAAACTGGAGAATTACTTCCGGAACACCACTAGGTGTAAAAACAGATCGTTTCTATGTAATTAAAGATGGAAATGGAAATGTCTATAAGTTAAAATTCAATAGCTTCATCTCAAATGATGGTGGCACACGTGGTAAACCTGTAATTGAATATAAATTAATCAAAAAAGGATAAAGCCGGGTTGAATAAGCTATAATAAATAATTAGAGGATATTTAAGGTCATTTTCTTCGTCATCCTGAACTCAAGAATGACTAAAGACTTTAAATATCCTCTTTTGTTATCTAATAAACTATTGATACTGGATATAAATAGGAACAGGTTTAAGTTTCATCAGTTCCTCAGGAGTCATTAAACGATTAGGTGTTTTTTTCAAGTCGTTCTTATAGAATAATTTAAAACCTGTGAATTGTACCGGTTCACCATAAATAAAGTGTCTGTAAGTACCTAGTTTTAAATCAGGTTCTCCCCATCCATCCATATGCATTACAATCTGCACTTCTGGTCTTAATTTAATATTCTGGTAATTGGTAACCATTTTCTTAGTAAAACGGTGTACTACAAATACCTTAGGAGGTAAGTTATGTTTCTTTACCATATCTGCAAGATAACCTGATACATAGTTGATATCAGCAGCATCATAAGTGCCTATCTTTTTACCCGGAAGAGAACCATCTTTCATAGAAAATTCAGGATCTATGCCTAAATGTACATAAGGTAGCTCTAGGTATTTTTCAATATGAGGCAATTCAGATTTGATGTTGCTCAAAGCTACCTGTAAATCTAAAAATACGATTGTATTTGGGCGCATTTTAGCAATCTTCAACACAGAATCAATCTGAGAGTTAGCCATACGATTGATATATTTTCCGTCTTTGCCTGCGGTACCGCTTGCAACAGCAGCTATATAGTGTAAACCAGCTTGTACAGGTGTACTTGGATCTACTTTTTCCCAATGTTTGATCTCTGCATTTAAACGTTTCCACATTTCTTTAGGTTCGTACTCGCCCAAAGCACCCATTTTTTTTGAATGTAAGTTGCCGTAATAAACCACAATACGTTTAAAAGGTAAAATGGCGCCAGCCAATGGGTAAGGTTGATTTTTTACAGGCCATTTCCCAGTTGTATCACCATTTGCCAATTTTTTTACCAACTCATTGTATTTTGCTGTATCAACAGGTGTTCTGGTATCTACCTCTTCTTCAGCTACGGTTTCAGTACCTGTGCTATCTGTTTTCTTAGATCCATCAGCTTTTCCAGATACTTTTTTAGCATCAGAAGTACAGTAAGAAAGTGTACTGATTACCAACGTAGCTAAGGCCAATGCCCCTGCAATCCTTTTTAATTTCATGTTAGATATAAAAATTTAGTTTTTCCCAATTTGTCAAAAGTAAGTTAATTAAACAAGTAAAGTTGCGATAATTATCAACACTTTAACATTCTATCCTTTATTTAAATCGGGGGTTAAAATAAGGGTTAAAAAAAAGCTCCGAAAATTACTTCGGAGCTTTTCATTTTATTTTAATGTATAACTTAAGCTACGATTGCCTCTGCTAATACAATGATTTTATTGTCTAAAACCTCAACAACGCCACCTTTGATGTTAAAGATCTCTTCGCTATTGTTGTTTTTAACTATTACTGGTCCATCTTCCAAAGTTGAAATAATAGGAGCGTGGTCTCTCAAGATTTGAAAAGAACCTGATGTTCCCGGTACGGTAACCGCTGTTACTTCACCTTCATAAACTTTTTTATCTGGAGTTAATATTTCTAAATTCATTTCTTTAGTAGTTAGTATTTAGTAATTAGTAGTTAGACTAATTCACTAAATGAATTAATGAGGTAGTACTTAGGCTAAAGAGTTATCTATATACTAAGTACTAACTACTATATACTAATTAGCTTCTGCCAATAATTTTTTACCTTTTTCAATAGCATCTTCTATCGTACCAACTAAGTTGAATGCTGCTTCAGGATATTCGTCAACTTCACCATCCATGATCATGTTAAATCCTTTGATGGTTTCTTTGATGTCAACTAATACACCTTTTAAGCCAGTAAACTGCTCAGCTACGTGGAAAGGTTGAGATAAGAAACGTTGAACACGACGAGCTCTGTGTACAGTTAATTTATCTTCTTCAGATAATTCGTCCATACCTAAGATCGCAATGATATCTTGTAACTCTTTATAACGTTGTAAGATTTCTTTAACACGTTGAGCGGTATTGTAATGCTCATCACCTAAAACAGCAGGATTTAAGATACGTGAAGTAGAATCTAATGGATCTACTGCAGGATAAATACCTAGCTCAGAGATTTTACGTGACAATACGGTTGTAGCATCTAAGTGGGCAAATGTTGTAGCCGGAGCAGGGTCAGTCAAGTCATCGGCAGGTACATACACAGCCTGTACCGAAGTAATTGAACCACGTTTGGTTGAAGTAATACGCTCTTGCATTAAACCCATCTCAGTAGCTAATGTAGGTTGGTAACCTACTGCCGAAGGCATACGACCTAAAAGAGCCGATACCTCAGAACCAGCCTGAGTGAAACGGAAGATGTTATCAACGAAGAAAAGGAT
>DDEP01000056.1:13747-14334 GCA_002336465.1 Pedobacter sp. UBA1951 | reverse complement strand
TTTGCTACAGGTTTAACCGTAACCAGTATCAACGGTGCAGCTAAGATTTTGGATTTTCAACCTTATCATGCGTTAGTTAGCAGCGTGGGTTCTAAAGAATACAATGTAAAATACAAGATGCAATATATAGAAGTGCCACTTTCGCTTAAATTGAAAACAGACGAACTAAAAGGGCTAAAGTGGTACGGACAATTTGGTCTATCTAATAATTTTGCCCTAAGAGCTAAACAAGACGTATCTTCTAATAATATCGTGTTGGCAGATGATGTTAAAGCCGATAAACAAACTCGTTTTTACAGAGCAGGAATGATCATTGGTGGTGGTGCCGAGTATAAAATAGATGGCAAAACCAGCCTTACCGGAGGTTTGACCTATAACAACGGTTTGACCAATATTGCAAAAGGAGACAATGGTAGCGTACGCAACCATTACATAGCGCTTAATATTGGCGTATTCTTTTAATCTTTTTATCAATTACATATGAAAATAGCGTTGGCGCAGATCAATGATCACATTGGTAATTTTGAGCTGAATACAAAAAAGATCATCGACCATATTTATCTTGCTAAAGAGAAAGGGGCCGATTT
>DDEP01000056.1:0-13635 GCA_002336465.1 Pedobacter sp. UBA1951 | reverse complement strand
TAAAGAATGAGGTATTGGCAGGGAAAGACTTGTTTAATGCGGCTTATTTTATGGCCGATGGAAAAATTAAACAGGTTGTTAAGAAAACCCTGCTGCCAACTTATGATGTGTTTGATGAATATAGGTACTTTGAACCCAACACCCAATTTAATTGCGTGGAGTTTAAAGGGCAAAAAATAGCGCTCACCATTTGTGAGGACTTGTGGAATATCAATGATAATCCAATGTACACCTCGTGCCCAATGGATGAACTTATCTTGCAACAACCTGATCTGATGATCAATATTGCAGCATCTCCTTTCGACTACCATCACGATGAGGATCGTATCAAAATACTTTCTGACAATGCCAAAAAGTATAAACTGCCACTTTTTTACGTTAATCAGGTAGGCGCGCAAACAGAATTGATATTTGATGGAGGCTCACTGGTTTTTGACCAAGAAGGTGAGCTTAAGGCTGAGATGAAATATTTTGAAGAAGATTTGCAGGTTTTTGATCTAAGTGAGATTCAAAATGTAAAAAATAAATATCCTGCTCCTCCTAGAGATAGCGACATTAAACAAATACATGATGCCCTTGTTTTGGGTATCAAAGATTATTTCCAAAAATCGGGTTTTAAGAAAGCTGTTCTAGGCTTATCTGGCGGTATAGATTCGGCTGTGGTTTGTGCTTTGGCTTGCGAGGCATTAGGAGCGGAGAACGTAATGGCTGTGCTGATGCCTTCTAAGTACTCGAGCGACCACTCGGTTAAAGATGCACTTGATCTTGTAAATAACATGGGTTGTAAGCACGAAATTATTGAAATTAAAGCCGCAACCGAAGCTTTTGATCAGATGTTGGCTAAACCTTTTGAAGGTTTGCCTTTTAACGTTACAGAAGAAAATATACAAGCCAGGTGCAGGGGAGTGGTTGTAATGGCCATGTCTAACAAATTTGGTTACATTTTATTAAATACCTCTAACAAAAGCGAGTGTGCTGTAGGTTATGGTACTTTGTACGGCGATATGTGCGGTGCCATGAGCGTATTGGGAGATGTATATAAAACGCAGGTTTTTGAACTGGCTAAGTTCATCAATGCAGAAAAAGAAATTATTCCTTTAAATACCATTGTAAAACCCCCTTCAGCAGAATTAAGGCCAAACCAGAAAGACTCTGATTCTTTACCAGACTACGATACCTTAGATCGTATCTTATTCCAGCACATCGAGAAAAAACAGGGAGCAAAGGCTATTGTTGCGCAAGGTTTTGATGAAACGCTGGTAAAACGCATCTTGAAAATGGTAAATATTGCAGAGTTTAAACGTTACCAAACCCCACCTATTTTAAGAGTTTCTAGTAAGGCCTTTGGTATGGGCAGGCGTATGCCCATAGTAGGAAGGTATATGGATTAGGTCTTAACCCAAAGCAAACAATCAGTTACACATGATTTTTTGCACTCCTAAGAAATTTATTTATGCTATTTTTGTGTGGTTAAGATGTAGAAGCAGTTCATCACATGAGTTTAACACAGAATTACATAACAAGAATTGTTGCCCGAGAAACCGACCCGATCAATCAGGCACGTATTCTTATGCTCTTTTACTTGATCATAGCCTACACTTTCTTTTCATTATGTTTAATATTTGCCTACGCCTATAACCATCAGGATCTTCAATTAACCAGAGCAAGTATTATATTCTGTTTTGCTGTTATGCTTTTGGCAGCCATGTATTTTGCCAATATCTGGAAACTGGTGGCACATACCATTTTGATCCTGCTTACAGTTTTAGGGGTATGGGGCAACCTTATGATATTTGTGCATGGTGTTAATGTGGCAACCCTGCAATATATCTGGCTGGCATCGGCATTGGGGTTTTATATGCTGGGATCCAAATGGGGCTGGTTTTATGCAGTAGTTAATATCATGCCTGTTTTAATAGACGGAGCATTTACCGATAAAAGCTATTTATTTTTGAACAGTTTACCGCAGGGAATTACTAAACCTGTTTATCTGTTTGTGATCACATTCGATTTTTTCCTGATTATTTTCCTGCATTATTTCTTCTTTAAATCGTTTAAAAGAAATTTCATCAAGCTGAACGATATAAAGAATGAACTGAATGGAGCTAATAAAAAACTCAATAGAACGCTGCACGAAGTAGAACAACTTTCTAATGCAAGGATGAATTTCCTTTCAACCATGTCGCATGAGCTGAGAACACCTTTAAATGGGGTAATTGGTCTAACCAATGCCTTGTTGTCTCAAGATCCACGTAAAGATCAGGAGGAAACCCTTTCCATATTGAAGTTCTCGGCAGAAAATCTTTTGACCTTGGTTAACGATATCCTTGACTTTAACAAACTAGATTCGGAGAAAGTAGAACTAGAAAATACACCTTTTAATTTGGCTTGGTTGGTTGAGAATATTTATGCAAGTACTAAGATAAGAGCCTTAGAAAAACAACTGGACTTTAAACTCGAAATAGCAGAAGGCCTTAAGGATAAACGTTTGTATGGAGACCCTACACGTTTAACTCAAGTTTTACTCAACCTTTTAAACAATGCAATAAAATTTACGGAAAAAGGCTTTGTAAAGCTAAGTTGTGTTAACTTAGAGCAGAGCAACAATCAGGTAAAAGTAGGTTTTATCATAGAAGATACGGGTATTGGTATAGAAGAAAGCCGCCAAAAAAGTGTTTTTGAAGCCTTTGCGCAAGCTTCGGCTAGCATCAATAGGAATTACGGGGGAACGGGTTTAGGGTTATCTATTGTGAAAAAAGTACTGGATCTTTACGATTCCTCTATACAGCTCCAAAGTAGTTTAGGTAAGGGAACTACATTTAGTTTTGATATAACATATCCATTTGAGACTATGGCTTTAGATGATAACGATAATAGTTTACAGCGAGGTTTATCTAAAAGTGACCTTTCAGCATTAAAAATATTGGTGGTAGAAGATAATGCCATCAACATATTGGTAATGAGGAAAACCTTGAATAAACATCACATAGAGCCAGATGTAGCCGAGAATGGCAAAATTGCATTAGATATGCTTACCAGAAACCATTATGATGTAATTCTGATGGATTTGCATATGCCCGAAATGGGGGGCTATGAAGCTACGCAGCTGATCAGAGCACTTGCTAATCCGGTAAAAGCCAATGTGCCAATCATTGCGCTTACAGCTACAGTAAGCAATCAGGTTATAGAGGAGGTATTAGGTGTGGGCATGAACGGCTATTTATCAAAACCTTTTCATCCACAAGATTTGTTTGCGGCCTTACAGAAGTTTATGGAAGAATAAGATTATAAAGGAAGCTCAACGTAGAAGATCGTGCCACCTTTGGGATTGTCTTCTAACCATATCTTGCCATTGTGACTTTCAATAATCTGCTTACTGATAGATAAACCTATACCAAAAGGTTGTTCGCCCCCAGTGCCTAAACGTTTGGCATCAGTAAACATCTCAAATATTTTTTGTTTATTTTTTTCGGGCACGCCAATTCCCTGGTCAATTACCGCTATGCGTACACTATTTTGTAACTGCTCTAGTGTTACATTGATCACCGTTTGACGCGGACTGAATTTAATAGCATTTACGATAAGGTTATTGAACACACGCCAGATTTTCTCTTTGCCTGCCATAATAGAAACCGAACCAGAGCTTGTAAATGTAATTTTTTGCAGTTTCTCATCAGCTTTATATTGTAATAGTTCACAACACTGATGCAGCAATTGGTGCAGATCTGTATTTTCTTTAACGGTAATTTCATTCTCTATAGCCAACCCCGAATTTAAGAGCTGGTTCATCATCTCTATGGAGTTTTCTCCCGAACTGGCTATAAGGCCGAGCATTTCTTTATCTTCCTCAGAAAAATGATCTTCCTCTAATAAGAGTCTGGCAACACCTACTATACCGCCAATCGGATTTTTTAGATCGTGAGCCATTACTTTCATCATCTTAGCATAATCCTTGTTGCGCTGCTCTAAGTGCTTCATGGTTTCTTCAAGCACCTTATTGTGTTGTGTAGCTGCATTTTGAGCCCTTTTTGCCTGTTTGGCATTGGTTAACGACAATACAATAATAGGAATAAGCATACACATAAACATGAGCGCTCCTACCAAATACAAGCTTTTACTTTCATTGGTTTTTTCTAGGTATTTTAAATATTCTTGGTTTTGCAGCGACTGGAACTTTTGCTCTATATCTATCTTGCTGATGTCATTATTGAGGCTGCTGAGTGTATCTGAAACGGCTTTATAATTCTGCAGGGTTTCAAAGGCCTCCTTATATTTCTTTTGCAAGCGTAAAATATCGCTTTTGGCCTCGTAAAATTTGATCTTATTGGTATAAATATTTAAGGTATCTGCATCAATAATTTTATAAGCCACCTTAAGCAAAGAGTCAGCTTTGTTTATATTTCCAGTTTGCGTATAGGTACGTGCCAGTTTCAAGAAAGCGGTTATTTTAACAGGGCTTAATGCATGGTTATTTATGTCGATGCACTGCTCAAGGTATTTTTTGGCTAAAGGGTAATTTTCTTTTTTTAAGTAGAGACCTCCTAAATTATCGAGGGCTACGGTTTTAGAATCATTGTATTGCTTCTTACCAATCAAGCCATTGTTCCCTTCGGTTTCAATATAGTCGATGTTTTTTTGGTAGAAAAAAAGTGCACTATCAAGCATATGTGCCTGCTCATAAGAAAAACCGGCATTGTTCAAGCAACCCTGTATAATGTAAAATCTGGTTGATGGAGTTATATTTTTCGCTTTCAATGCAACTTCATAAGCCTCTTTTTGACCCCTCGCAGATAGCGTGTATTTGCCCTGCCTGTAATAGATTTGGGCAATTTTTGAGAGAAAATTGCTGTAATTAGAAGGGTCTTCGTCTTTATTGGTAAGAGATTTAATCTTAAAATAGAATCCTAATGCTGCGTCATACTGTTTGTTAAAAACCAAGGCATCGCCTTTTAGTATAAGTGCTTTAATAAACTGCTCCTTGTATTTCTCTTGCATGTATGCTGGCTTAAAGATAGCCAACAAGCTGTCGACATAAAGATTAGAGCGAGTTCTGCTACCCGATGTATACGCTTTATAGAAATAATATTGGGTAAAGTTATCAATGTCTGATGAGGCAAAATGAGGTTTTAAAGAATCGAGAACGTGATTGGTCTCACTCATATTCCCAGACATATAAATGCTGTCTACACGCTTCATCGCATTGGATATTGAAGCTGGGGTATCTTCATTTTCTTTTCTTGTATCTGGATTACAACCTGAAAAACCGATATAGAAATTTAAAATGAAAAGTAGTTTAAGTAAACTTAAAACAAAGTTTTTAGACGAAAAATAAATTAAAAAACCTTCTGAAGAGGTAAATCTATACTTTTTCAATAATGCAAAGGTATATTATAATTATTCCCAAAAGTATCAAACTTTTATCAATTAACTTAAAAGAGAGGGAATGAAATATAGATATACAACATTTAAGAATGCTAAAATAAAACCTTATGTATTTCAGCTTTAAAGTCAATATCGATTAAAATTAAAAAGCACCTGAAAAACCTTTGCATTTGGATACGAATTAAAACCTTGATTTAGGCTTTTAATCCAAATGTTTGGCACTCAGATGCTTTTGTATTTCTCTTAAATAAACTGTTTTAACGAAGATTGTCTTTTACATCTTTTTTAACCTCGTTATACTCTACCTTTGCTTTAGCCATTTCTAAATTAGCTTTGTCTTTAAGCTCGGTAACTTTGTCGCTTGCTCGATCCTGCATATCTTCCATCTTATCTTTGGCCTGATCGGTAAAGCCTTGAGATTTATCTTTGATTTCATCCCATTTGTCTTCAGCTTTATCTTTAAGCTCTTCTAATTTATCCTTGGCTTGATCGGTAAGCTCTGCGGTCTTATCTTTTACATCTTCCCACTTATCTTGAACTTGGTCTTTAACATGTTCAAATTTGTCTTTAAGATTGTCCATAAAACCCTTTTGCTGTTCTTGATTTTGATTTTCCATAGTGATTTCTCCTTAATTCTAATGTCTTGGTAGTAAAATAACAGTAACAGTTTAAAGTTGTTTCAGGATTTTCAGTTGTTTGCGGAATATCTTAAAAATGAATGTTTTATGAAGATTTTTTTATCTGTCAATTTTATTTAAACTTTTTAAAAGTTAAGAGGTTTAATAGTAAAAACATATAAAATCATGAAAAGGTTGTTGCTATTTTTGGGTTTGGCTGTCGGGTTGACTTCCTGCTCAAGTTATGAATATTATTCACTTTCGAATCATGCTGTGAGTAATGCTAATTACAAGACTTACGCTTGGATACCTGAAACGCAGAGTAAGACAACATCGGCATATAACAATGATATTGCAACAGATAAAATTGTACAGGCTGCCAGTGCTGAACTAGACAAACGAGGCTTTGTTTTAGATCATGATAAACCTGATCTGCTAATTAAATACACGGTTACTGTAAACAAAGAAACCAGAACTATGCACGAACCTGTTTATTATAATCCACCTGCAAGACTGTTGCCTCGCGTAACTTATTACCAAGGCAGACCGCGTTATTATTATGTGTATGTAGATCCTTTACCTGTTTATGTGGGTACGAGAGCACAAAAAATGCAGGTTAAAGAAGGCAGTATCGTAATAGATATTATAGATAGGAAAACTTCTAAACTGATCTGGCGTGGTTGGGCAGAGGGAGAAGTAAATAATCCTCAAAAAGCAATAGAAGATATTCCTGATGTGATCAACAATATCTTTAAAAAATTAAATTAAGCTTGAGCAGGGGTTGTTGTTTTAGATTTTAAAAGGGTATCTAAAAGCAGCAACCCTATGCCTGTCATGATAGAAACATCGGCCATATTAAAGATACCTGTTCTAAACAGGACAAAGTCCATGTGCATAAAATCTGTAACCGAGCCGTAAATAATCCTATCGAATACATTACCAATACCTCCACCTATTAAAAAGCATAGTCCAATTTGCATTAGCCTAGATAGTTTCTTTTTTGTAAACAAGAAATACAATCCATACAAAAGAATAGCAATAGGTAATACAGTAAGTAAGGCAATACGTACAAAATCAGGCAGGCCGCTTCCGGCACTTAAAAAAGCACCTGTATTTTCAACCTTGGTTAAAATAAACCTGTCTTTGATCAGGGTAATTTGTTGGTAGGTATCCATGTTTTTACGTACAACAATTTTAGATACCTGATCGCAGCCCAAATTGAGCACAACAATAAGTAAAAGAAAGGTGAATTTTATTGGCTTAAATTGGTTAGGCATTGAATTAATAATTATTGGTTTTTGGAGGTATGTTTAACTTTTTGTCCATTTCAGGGAAAAGTGCTTCTAACTGTTTTCTTGGGCGTGTATTTGCATCTGAGAAGAACCAAGTTTTTCCTTGGTTATAGCTTATAGCCCATAAATGCGAAGTACTACCTGCATTGTTGTTAAATTTGGTTAAAACAATAGTTTGCGGTAAGATAGCTTGATAATTTTTTTCTGATTTTATAACCTGCAAAGGTTTATCTACAACAACTTTTGTGAATTTGAAACCGTCGTTCTCTATTGTGCTTAATTCTTTTGATATCAATTGTATTATTTTGGTTTTTCCGCCAGCAATTTTAATAATATTAGGATGGGTATAACGCAACAAAGTGTTATAATCTTTATTTATAAATGCTTTTACCATTCGGTTACTTTGACTACTTAAGCTATCTAAATACGATTGTGAGTAACATAAGCTTGCAGTAGAGAAGAATAAAATTAGGAAGAGAAATACTTTTTTGTCCATTTTTTAAATAAAATAACTATTGCCGCAATCGCCGCGAATCCAATACATAACTTAGCGATTAAATCGCCATTTTTTACATAAAAAGTAAGATTATCATTCAGGTTGATATTCTCTTTCAATGCCGTTCTTGTCCACCAAGTACTTTGTTTAAGTACATCGCCACGTTGATTGATAAACCCTGATATTCCGGTATTGGCAGAGCGAGCTACATACCTGCGGGTTTCGATAGCTCTTAATTTTGCATATTGAAAATGCTGGTCTTTGCCGCTGGTGTTACCCCACCAACCATCGTTGGTTATAATGGCAATAAACTGAGCACCATTTTTTACAGCATCTCCAATCCAGTTACCCCATAAAGTTTCATAACAGATTACAGGAGCAACCCCAATACCGCTATAACTATAAAATACACCGGGTTCTTCCTGCCATCCCCAACCCGAAACGCTTCCGCCCAACTTTTCAAACACAGGGCCTAAAAAAGCGAATACTTTAGGGAAAGGCATTTTCTCTACACCAGGAACCAATTTAGATTTATGGTAAAAAGCTACACTGGCAGAATTCTCTACCTGCATGGCCGCATTGTAATTGTCATAGAAACCACCATTGGGATTTACTTTGGCCGAAAGTGTTTTTTTATCGTTGTAGAGTTTCACACTTTCTATACCTGTAACTACCGTACCATTCTTATACTTTTTGAGGAAATCTTGGATAAATAAAAAATCGCTGTTCGTGCGTATACGATCTTCATCTGCGTAATTAGGTACAGCCGTTTCAGGCCATATAAAATATTCGGTATTTACCTGTCCAACAGAATCTGAAAGATGCGTTAAAATGCGTAGCTGTTCTCCGGCAGATACTGATCCATACTTTTCATAAGGATCTATGTTGGGCTGTACCACCACCACATTTACAGGTACAGATTTTTCTTTATAGCTCTTGTACATATAGATGGATAAACCTACAGGTACGAGAACCCATGCCAACCATGCCATGCTTAATGAGAATTTCTTGCTGCTTTTAAATTGCCGGTAGGCCGCAAAAACTAGAATATTGCTAAGTAATATCCATAAAGAACCACCATACACACCCGTATATTCATACCATTGAGCCAATTGATGCATAGCAGCAAAACCGTTGCCTAAAGTCATCCAAGGAAAAGCAAGATCCCAGCTTTGGTGTAAAAACTCCATGCAGATATAAAATGATATCAAGCCTATGGAGGCGATAATCCAGTTGGTATATCTATATAAGCGATAAGCGAACCAAAAAGCAGAAGTCATTAAAAAAGCACCTAGCCCGTAAGGAATAAGCGAAACCAAGAAAGAAACCACTGTTCCGGCAACACCTGTATTTACAGCGTTTATTGCATTAAAAACCCAATAGATAGAAGCTGTATTCCAAACCAAAAAAGCTAAACCAGCGGTTAAAAATACTTTTTTACCTGTTTTGGTATTGCTCGTTGTAATGATTTTATGCAATGCAATGAAAAGAGGCAGTAGCCCAACTAATAGCAAAGGGGCTAAATAAGGATGCGGAGGCCAAGCCAGCCACATTAAAAAAGCACTGAGCAGGGCAGGTAAATAGTTTTCTTTGAAGCTCATTAATATGTTAAATCCTGTTTTACGGTATGTAGGTTATCAATATGAACAGAAAAAAAGGTTACATGCTGTCTAAGATAGCAGCCTTTTTATTTTCATATTCCTCTAAGGTGATGAGTTGCTTATCGTAGAGCGTTTTTAATTTTCTTAATTTCAACGTGGTTTCATCTTCTGTTTCAGGGGTAGAGCTGGTTGTTTCAGGAATTACGATAGCTTCTTCAACGGGAATATCAATAATGTTTTGAGAAGCAGGCATGCTAAACGAGGTAGCAGAAGCTCTGTTTTCTTCCAACTTTTGCTGACGGAGCATTTCTTTGTATTGCTCTAACTGTTCGTTAGCCGCTTGGTGTAGTTTACGTGCCTGTACTTTGGGGATAAATTCTGTAACGATATTTTCGCCCGATGTAGGTACGCAGATAAACTTAGCGCCTAGCAAGCCTTCTTTAAAAGATACTTCCTTGATGTTTTTCCAAGAAATGTCTTTAAAATTCATGGTTAAACCCAAGTTGCCCGGTTCGCAGTAAAAAATACGTTTATTGGTAATGGCTATGCAGTCTGGCAAAAGATTAACCGCAGGTTTTTTTTGTACAGCCAAATACAAAATCTCTTCTCCGCTGGTTAATAAATCATTTAATTTGCCAATTACTTTTTCTACAGCCTTAGGGTCCTGTTCGTCGGCTAAAAACCTATCTACGTTTATCATTTTATTTTTCTTTATAAAATTTCTCTTTAACTTTTGGGGTTTCGGATGCTCCTGCAACACAAATTACGAATTCTCCCTTTAAAATATTGTTTTCAAAATGTGATTTTACAGCTAAAACAGTGCCACGTACATTCTCTTCGTACAGTTTGCTTAACTCGCGGCTTACCGATATTTGTCTTTCGGCACCAAAAAATTCAGCAAATTCGGCCAGCGTTTTCAATAACCTGTGCGGACTTTCATAAAGAATCATGGTACGTTCTTCTTCTGCCAGTTTTTTTAAACGTGTTTGCCTGCCTTTTTTTACAGGGAGAAATCCTTCAAAAACAAATTGGTCGCTCGGAAGCCCTGAATTAACTAAAGCAGGCACAAACGCTGTTGCTCCGGGCAGGCAGCATACTTCTATATCGTGCTTTAAAGCTTCTCTAACCAAGAAAAATCCCGGATCGGATATCGCAGGGGTGCCTGCATCAGAAATCAAAGCAATATTTTGCCCTTGCACTAAGAACTTAATGATTTCTGTACTGGCTTTATGTTCGTTGTGTTGATGATGCGCATAAACTTTTTTGTCAATTCCAAAGTGTTTGAGCAATGGGGCACTGGTGCGCGTATCTTCTGCTAAAATAAGATCAACCTCTTTTAAAACATTAATAGCCCTAAAAGTCATATCCTCCAGATTACCGATTGGAGTGGGTACAAGATAAAGCTTACCGGTTGTTTTCATATTTTGGATTTTAAACTAAGATCAACGAAGCGACGGGTAAAGTTATCAAGTTAATATGATGAAATCTATAATCCTCAGTCGTATAATTGTAAATCAATTTTATCTTTGTAAAAAAATAATAAATAATGTTGCAAGTTAACTATATCCGCGAAAACAGAGAGAAAGTTTTAGAACGATTAAGAGTTCGTAATTTCAAACAACTTGAATTGGTAGATCAAATCATTTCGGTAGATGAGGAGCGTCGCCAAACTCAGAACTCGTTGGATAACCTGTCCGCCGAGGCCAATGCAGCCGCCAAGCAGATAGGAGAGTTGATGCGAAATGGTAAAAAGGAAGAAGCAGAAGCGATTAAGCAGCAAACTAGTGCCAATAAAGACAACATCAAAGAACTTACAGAAAAGCTAAATGCATTAGAAGAACAGCAACATAACTTAATTGTGCAGTTGCCAAACTTACCTTATCATTTAGTTAAGGCAGGCACATCTGCCGATGATAATGAAGTGGTGTTAACACACGGAGCACCTTCTGAGCTTCCTGCAAATGCTTTACCACATTGGGAGCTAGCAGCCAAGTATGACATCATTGATTTTGAATTAGGAACCAAGATTACGGGAGCAGGTTTTCCGGTATATAAAGGAAAAGGAGCCCGTTTGCAAAGAGCCTTGATTAATTTCTTTTTAGATAAAGCTATTGCTGCGGGATATAGAGAAATGCAAGTACCTCATTTGGTAAATGCAGCTTCTGGTTTTGGCACAGGTCAATTGCCTGATAAAGAAGGACAGATGTACCATGTAGGGGTTGATGACCTATACTTGATACCTACGGCGGAGGTTCCGGTAACCAATTTGTACCGCGATGTTATTTTAAAAGAAGAAGAACTTCCGATTAAAAATACCGGCTATACACCATGTTTCAGACGTGAAGCAGGTTCTTATGGCTCACATGTACGTGGCTTAAATCGTTTACACCAGTTCGATAAAGTTGAATTGGTGCAGATTACACATCCTGATAAATCTTATGATACACTTGAGGAGATGAACACATATGTACAATCTCTATTACAGGAACTGGGTTTGCACTACCGTGTTTTACGCTTATGCGGTGGAGATATGGGCTTTACGTCGGCCATGACTTATGACATGGAAGTTTGGAGCGCCGCTCAGCAACGCTGGTTAGAAGTATCTTCTGTTTCAAATTTTGAAACTTATCAGAGTAACCGCTTAAAACTTCGTTTTAAAGGTAAAGAAGGTAAAACGCAATTGGCGCATACTTTAAACGGAAGTGCTTTGGCTCTTCCACGTATCGTAGCTTCAATCTTGGAGAATTACCAAACTGAGGATGGTATCAAAATACCTGAAGCTTTGGTTAAATATACAGGATTTGATAGGATTGATTAGTAAATAAAGTTTATAAAAAATAAAAGAGCCGGTTTTTCCGGCTTTTTTATTTTTACATCCATTATATTATTATAGGATAATGATCAACAATAATATAATGATGATAATGGCACCAACAGAAAGATAAACCCCTCCACTCATTGCAGCTGCTTTCTTTTTCATTTCTTTAAGCTCCTTGCGCAATGCTTTTCTTTCATCTTTACTTAAATTGGATTTATCCATTGCTTTAATTTCAGCTACTCTGGATGTAATTCTTTCCAATTCAGCTTTTTGCTCGGTAGTGAGCTCCGTGTTGACTTTAGGTTTGTCGCTGGCAAAAACTGTGTTTACCGTTAATGACAGGGTTATCATTGAGATCAAAGAACAAATTAACTTTTTCATATTTACTTCTTGATTTTAGTTAACTATTTAATGGATTATGAATAAAACAAAAAAGCTGCATATATGTTCTATGCAGCTTTCCATTATTTTAAAAACTATTGAAAATTAGATGACTTCAAAGATTACGTTTACGCTAAAACTCAATTTTATCTTTTTAAAATCAATTTCGGGATCAGCACCTCCCATATCCATTGCAGCCGATTTTAATGCATAATTTCTGTACACAGGCTGAACAAAATTATCTCCACTGTCTTGTATCTCAAGCGCTTTTCCTAACTTATCTCCTAGAGCTTCTACCATATAGGTTGCTTTTTCTTTAGCAGATAGTAAAGCTTTTATTTTTAGTTCTTTTTTTAGGCTTTCTATTTTGCTGTAATCGTAGCTGTCTATATTGGTGCTGGCAATTCCTTTAGCATCAATCGCATCAATGATTTGATTAAACTTGTTCAGGTCGGCAACTTTTAACCTATATTGTTTACTGGCCAGAAAATCAGGGTTTTTCTTTTTCTCTGTTGCATAGTTCCAACTGCTCAGATTGCTGATGGTTAAGTTTTCTTTACTGATACCTGCTTTTTCTACAGCATTGTATAGCTGTTTTTCAAGATCGCTGATCTCTACTTTTTTACGGTTATCTTTTAAGTACTCTTTAAGTGATATACTGATGTAGATGATATCTGGAGTAACTTCTGTTTCTGCTGTACCGCTAACATTTATTTTTCTTCTTAGATCTGCTTGTTGAGCCATAGCACTTATACTTAATAATGATACTAAAGCTAATGTGAATAATTTTTTCATATGCTTATTTTTTGTGTGTTTGTAATTTAGATGAAAGTTATTAGCCAATTCCATACCAGTAAAAAATGAAATAGGGAAAAATGGCATAAAGACCAAGAAATCAGGCTTATATTTTTTTGAGAATTCTTAATCGTTATGCTGTACTTCTGATTAGAAAATACAAAGACCCTGAAACCAAGTTCAAGGTGATACCATAAATGTTTTATATTTAGTGCTTTTAAAGTAGATTGTACTGATTTCCTTACAGTAACAC
>DDEP01000175.1 GCA_002336465.1 Pedobacter sp. UBA1951 | reverse complement strand
TTTTTCAGGAGAAGGGTCCTGTTCAAACGCCTTAACCAGCCTGTTTATTTCATTTTCTGTAAAGTTGTGGTGATCTGTATATTTAAAATGATGCAGATTGACTGGGTACTTATTTAAATATTCTACTAAGGGTTTGGAGTTAGCTATGGCCGTTAGCAAAAATATTTCTCCACCAATAGTTTTAGAATATACTTCTCTGTTAAACAAGTGAACTGGTTTTTCATAAGCAATGCCCGCAAAAGCAAGGTTCTGCTCAGTAGTAAGTTCAAATTTATGTGATACGGCCAGTTTTAGGTTCAATGCCGATAGAGATGGGCATTTGGTTACCAGTACGCTATCTGCCCTTGCTACACCATCAAAAGTTTCTCGTAAGTTTCCGGCTGGCAGCACAAATTGAAAACGATTCAGTTTATCAAATTCAAAAAGCAGGATATTAAAACCGGGTTTAACCTTACGATGTTGAAAAGCATCATCCAGTAAGATAATATCATGCTGCTCTTTTAGCAGGGAAATTCCTTTGATCCGGTTTTCGCAAACGGCAACGGTTACCTGCTTAAACTTGTTGTAATATTGCATAGGCTCATCGCCAATAGTAGCCGCTGTTGCATGCTCATCAGCAAGGATAAACCCTTTGGTCTTGCGCCCATAACCTCTACTTAAAATGGCAATTTTATAACCACTTAAAAGATTAACCAAATATTCTGTAGCCGGTGTTTTGCCCGATCCGCCTACAGCCAGATTGCCTACACAAATAACGGGAATATCAAAGCTAACTGATTTCATTATACCTTTATCGTACAACCAATTTCTTATTGTTGTGATCAGACCATAGATAAATGAAAAAGGCAGAAGAATTAAACGTAAATATTTTAGCATGCAGGTTTCAAAAGTAAATAATTATTTCATGGCAATGAAACAAAAAAGCCATCCCTATTAACCAAAAAATATTGGTTATTTGAGGATGGCGTTGCTTTTGGCAATTTATCTATATTTTAGGTGGCATCAATTTATAAACCACAGGTGTTACTATTCTCGATAGTAAGGTTGAACTGATCAGACCTCCAATCATTACGATAGCCAATGGCGATATTAAAGGATTGCTCGACATGGCAATAGGCAGCAAGCCTCCTATTGCAGTAAAAGTAGTTAAAATGATAGGTAAGAACCTTACTTCTCCCGCTTCTTCAATCGCTTCGTTCAATCCTTTCCCTTCTGCTCTAAGCTGATTGGTAAAATCTACCAACAGAATAGTGTTTTTAACTTCTATACCTGCCAACGCAACAATACCGATGGTAGCCACAAACGACAAGGAATTTCCGGTAACCAAAAGGGCCAAAACAGCTCCCACTATACCCAAAGGAATAACCGAAAGCACAATGAGCGTACTTTTAAATGTTTTAAACTCAAGCACCAATACGGCTATAAATAGGAATACGGTAATTAAAATTATACTTCCAAAACCACCAAAAGATTGATTTCTGCTCTCTACTTCTCCACCCATGGCAAATTCATAGCCTTTAGGTAGTTTCATTTTATGCATTTGCGCTTCTACGTCTTTAATTACCCGGTCATTTAAGTAACCACTTTTTACAAATGCGTTTACAGAAGTGGTACGTTCTTTATTCTGGTGGTTAATACTAATGGCAGAAGTTTCTAGTTTTAGGGTTGCGATCTGCGATAAAGGAATAGAAACTCCTTGGTTATTATTCACGTACAAGTTTTCCAGCACCTTAAGTGTAGGGTTTGAAGGTCTGCTTGTAGTAAGTATAATACTATAATCATCGCTGTTTGCATTAGGATTTACAAATTTACCTACCTCAACCCCAGCCAAAGCCATACGTACAGTACGATCTATGTTAACCGTGGCAATACCTAAGGCATTGGCTTTTTCTTTATCGATTTCTACCTTAATATCAGATTTAAGGTTTTTCAACGAGTTGTTTACATAGATGGTCCCTTCTGTTTGCTTTAACATGTCTTCTATTTTTGCAGAGAAATTACGCAGTGTATCTAAATCGTCGCCAAACAAACGCACTTCTACAGGCGAAACAATGGGCTGTCCTTGTTCAAAATCCTTAACCTCAATTTTTGCCCCTAAATAAGGCGACCATTTCTTACGAAGGTTTTCAATAAGCTTTACCTTCTTATCGGCTTTTATATCGTCTTTTAAGAGAACAAAAATTTCTGAGAAATCTGATCGTTCGTTTTGCTGTAAAACATTGTAGTAAATCCGCGGATTGCCTTTTCCCACGTTAGTAGCAAAATATTTTACTTCTGGGATAGTTTTAAGTTCTTGTTCTATCTGTTTTGTTATTGAATCTGTGTAATGTAAATTAGACTGTAAAGGTGTAGATATATTGACTAAAAACTGTGGCTTTTCTGATGCAGGAAAAAGACTGAAACCGATAACCGGTATCAAAGCCAATGAACCTCCAAAAATAATAACCGCAACAATGATGGTTACCACGGGTTTATGCAGAGCCTTATCCAATAGCTTAGCATAAGTTCCATGAATTATTTTTTGCAAGGTTTTTAAAACAATATTTCCCGCAGGGTCTTGATGTGGCTTTAAGATTTTGCTAGATAAGAATGGGACAATAGTTAAGGCCACAAACATAGAACCTAATACCGAACTCATCACGGCTACAGGTAAGCTCCTGATAAATTCGCCTGAGGCTTCGGGCATAAACATTAACGGCATAAAGGCTATGATCAACGTTGCCGTACAACCAATAACCGCCAAGCCTATTTGTTTGGTAGCCTTAAATGTAGCTTCTATACGACTGTGCCCCTCACGCATCCAGCGTTCTATGTTTTCTACCACAACAATACTATCATCAACCAGCAAGCCTAAAGAAACCACTAAGCCCACAATACTTAGTTGATTTAAGCTAAAGCCGAATAAATTAACCAAGATAATACCGATAGCTAAAGACAAGGGGATGGATACCATTACTACGATCGATGCTCTGGTACCTAAGGGTAGTAAAGTAATCAGCACCAATGTTATAGCTATCATAAAATCCATACCCAAGCCGCTTAATCTCGTATTTACGTTTTCAGCCTGATCAAACATTACTTGCAGGTCTATATTATTGGGTAGGGTATTTTTAAATTGATCAATTGCTGGTAAATATTTGTCTTGCGATTGCGATATGTTGCTTCCTGATTTTAACGCTGCCACCACAAATACACAACGGTAACTATTCAAGCGGGTAAGATGTTTATCTTGCGAATAATCAAAATAAACATTGGCTACATCTTTAAGCATGATGTTCTTACCTCCTGCACTGAATACTATGGTATTTTTTATCTCATCTATATTTTGGTAATTGCCACTGGTTTTAATGTTAAAAGATTTATTACCTGCATTTACGCTTCCGCCTGGGATATTGGCTACCTCACTTTGAATGGCATTGGCAACAAAGGTTACAGGCAACCGCAACTGCGCCATTTTATCTAAATTCAGGTCTACCCGTACTTCTTGATCAGGAAGTCCCACAATGGTTACATTTTTTAACGTAGGAATTTTCTCCAGATCACTCTGTAATTTTTCCGCAGCCGTTTTCAACTTATTTCTCGATGCATTTTGAGAAATCAACGCGATCTGGAGAACATTTACATCAGACGGACTTACTTTCTGTACCTCGAGACTATAAATTTCTTTTGGCAGGTTTGCCCGTTCAATATTGATTTCCCTGATCAGTTCTTGGTACTTGTTATCTACATTTACATTGTATTTATACTCTACAAAAATTACAGCTAAACCATCTCTTATAGTGGTTTTAATGCTTTTTATATTATCCAGTCCGTAGATTCTTTTTTCGAGCGGTTTAACCACCAGTTCTTCCATATCTTTAGGACTGGCTCCCGGATAAACTGCCACCACCGGAAAATTGGGTGCATTCATATCGGGATCTTCGGCTCGTGGCATATTCAATACCGTTGTAATACCCAACACCAATAACATCAGCATGATGATAAGGGTAAACTGGTAATTTTTTACAGCATATTCAGATATCTTCATTTCCTGTTTAAGCTTAGTTTAATACCTTAATCTTTGAATTGTCTTCTAAATAAGCGCTGCCCGAAATAATTACCGCTTTCGCTTGCTCTAATCCTCCGGTTATGGTTACCCTGTTTTGCTGTAAAGCTCCCAGAGAAACTTTGATTTTCTTCGCCGTACGATTGTCATTAGTGATAAAAATATAGCCCTCATTTTCATTGGCATCTAAAAGTGCATCGTACGGAATGCTATATTGAGCAACTGAAAGTGTTGGAAAGATCTTGGCTTTACCAAACAACCCACTTGCCAATCCCTTTACCGATACATCTTGTAGCTTCAATTCAATACCGAAAGTTCCGTTTGCAGGATCTATACTCTCTGCTTTTCTGCTTAACACAGCATTAAAATTCTTACCTGGTAGCGCATCTGTGCTGATCTCTGCCCTATCACCTATCTTCAAAGCTGCCCATTGTCTATCGCTCAAACCCGCTTTTAAAGTCCAATTGTTCTGCCCTGCGCCGTTAACCTGCAAAACTGGAGTTCCCGGGCCTACAACCTGACCTTCGTTTGCTATTTTTCTAAGGATATATCCATTTTTTGGGGCTCTTATTTCGGCATAGCCCACATTGATATTTACTGCATTTAACTGCTGCTTGGCAACATCTAATGCAGTTTTTGCATTTTGCATCTGCTCTAACGTAGCTACGCTATCCCTGAACAGTTTCTGTGCCCTGTTATAATCTCGTTCTGCTTTCTGGAAAGCCAACTTTAGTTGATTGGCCTGTGCAGAAATCTCATTTTCACTTACGGCTGCCAGTAACTGCCCTTGACGTACTGCATCGCCTTCTTTTACATATATCTTTTTGATTACCCCACCGTTTTTAAACGATAAGATGGTTTCATCATCGGTAGAGAACTGACCCGACACAGAAATTGCCTGTTTGATATTTTCTGTTTGCAACGTTTCTACCTTTACTGGAATAACATCTTCGTTCCCCACTGTACTTTTGCTTTCCTGAGCATGCCTACAAGCCAAGCTCATCAGTACAGTAATAAAGCCTATGGCATAAAGTTTTTTATTGCTAATTGTTTTCATCATTATTTTATCGAATAAGCAGCAGTCTCTCTTTCTAGATCTGCCAATGCAACCAATACTTTGTACTTATTTATCTGGGTTAATATTTTAGAACCTGTAAACTGATTACGGGCATCAATCGTTTCTACAAAAGAATTAGAACCAGCCAAATATCCTTTATCTATTAAGCGTTGATAAGCAGAGGCGGCCTCAAATTGTTTAAGGGATGATTGATAGTTCTGGTTAGCCGAAAGTAGATTGTTCTGCGCTACTTTTACAGCAAGATTTAACTGTTGCGCTACCAAACTACCATTCAGTTCGGCATTTTTAATATCTAAATTACTTTCCTTAATCTTATAGTTGTTTCTATTACCCGAAAAAATAGGGATTTCTAATTGTAGACCAGCCATATAGTATCTCGAATTTTGATTAAACTTAAAACCTTCTGCTTGCGAGCCCGCATCGATAAAAGCCCCAAGCTTAGGCACGGCATATAGTTTGTTCAGCTTATTTACATCTCGGTTAATAGCAACGGCTTGGTCTGTAAGCTTAATCTCTTCGCGTGAATTGGCACTACCTTCTATTAAAAGCGACGCATTTACTTTAGCCAGTTCTTCATCAACTTTAAAATCGGCCTCAATCTCTTTATCTGCTTCTCTGTTTAACAAGAAATTAAAATACATTTTGGCATTTTTAACCTGCTGTTCAGCCGTAACAATTTGCGCTCTAACCTGCTCTATTTCACTTTTGGAACGTAGTACATAAGCTGGCAGGCCTTTACCATTCTCCAACAATTTCTCATTAACCCGCAAAGCTTCACCAGCCAATTTCATAGCCGATTGATAAATTTCTACGGCCTGCAAAGCACTCAAATAGTTATAGTATGCGGTTTTAACATTTCTAACCAGTTCTCGCTTATAAATAACCACCTCATACTCTTTAAGTACATATTGCTTCTGAGCAATTTTTTTATTGTAGGTTAAATCTGCATTGATGAGCGGAATTGTAGCTCTTAACTTAGCATCATAAAAGTTTCTTGGGAAAAAATTAATCTGCTCATTCTCCAACATAGGAAATTTATCAGATTGGGTAATCTGGTTCAAAGTGGTATATACAGGATTTAACAAATCGCCAAGTGGCAAAGGAATGTTCCTTCCTCCATCTCCGGTTTGATAAGCACCTTGAAAACTTAGCGAAGGCAGAAACAAGCTGTTTGCCGTTTTAAGTGCCATCTGTGCTTTTTCCAAGCTTATATTTTTCTGCATTAGCACAATATTATTTGTACAAGCTTGATCTATATATGAATCTAATGTAGATTGTGCTTTCAGCACAGATATGCTTCCACACAAAAGCATTATACAAATGATGAAAAGTTTATTTTTTATTAACACCGTTAACTTCATTATCTCAACTTGTTTATCATTAATATCAAACCATTATAAGCATCATCTAACACATCTCTTTGCATATCTTCTCCAAGATGTGCAGCCGCAACATGATCCAAATGTCCTTGAAGCTTCAGGCTGCACAAACCATGTACAAGAGCCCAGATATTGAGCGCCACTATCCTATCATCCATATCTTTAAAAAAACCTTCTTTCTTACAATCTGCAACAGTATTGAGTAAACTGTTAAAGGCCTGCTCACCTTCTTCCCATTCGCACTTATCTTGTCTTTCTAGAAATTCAATCGGCTCTTTCATAATGAACATAAGCTCATAAAAATCAGGATTTTCCAAAGCAAATTGCAAATAAATCCGTCCCATGGCTTTTAAGCGTTCAAAAGCATTCTCTACACTTTGCAGCACCATAAACTGCTTACCCAACATCTTAAAGCCTTCCTTATGCAAGGCATAGGCCATATCATTTTTATCTTTATAATATAGATAAATGGTGGTAGGGCTTATACCTACTTCCTGCGCAACTTTCCTCATAGATGTGGCCTCATACCCATCTTTAAGGAACAGGTTCTTAGCTTCTTTTAATATCATTTGCCTGATATCTTCGCGCTGTTGCTCGTTTTTTTCTTTTCTACCCATAATGCAAAAATCAAACAAATATAATTAACACCGTTAATTAAAAAAATAAAATTATAAAAAAAGAGGAAAGATTTAATCTTTCCTCTTTTTCTCTATAGGTAAAAGCTTAGAGTTTTACGATTTTCTTAGCTAGATCACCTGTGTTTTTTAATATCCTTAATGTATATACACCAGGTTTTGCATCACTAATATCAAATGCGATAGGCTGTGAAGTATCTGCCTGCTGTACTTTAAGAATTCTCCCGGTTATATCTACCAATTGTAGTTTAACCAGTTCTTTTTCTGTTGAAGCCACGCTCACAAAGAGTTTTGATGTGGTAGGATTTGGATATGCAGTTACACTCACTCCATCATTCAATCCTTTTACAAATTTTATTTGCTTATCATATGTGGTAAGTTTTCCATCTACATCTATCTGAGTTAACCTATAATAAGCAGAATTTAAGAAAGTTACATCAGTATAACTGTATTTTCCAGCGCCTTTGGCATCTATTCTTTTCAGTTCAAAGAATTTTTTACCATCAAAGCTTTTTTCAATAACAAATTCTTTGTTCTGGTTTTCCGTTGCAGTTTCCCAAGTTATTAAAGCCCCGTTATTTGCACGATTTGCCTCAAAAGCAACCAAATCTACTGGAAGTGGTCCTCCTGTTCCGAAGGTAAACTTACCTGTGATAGTGGTAATAGGATTTAAATTAGATGTTAAGCTAAATTTATTACCTGTAGTTGTTTGTGAAGTTCCACCATAGCTAGACCACTCTGTACCTCCATAAAATGCAACTTCTGTAATTAAGGTACCTGAAATACCGCTGCCGTTCTTATCGAAAGTAGTTAACGAAACTGTACCTACTGTACCTGTACTGCTTACATTCCAATATTCTTTATCACTTACAGAAGTAAGTGAAGATCCCGCTGCAATAGTTGAAGTATTACCTGCATCTGCATTA
This sequence comes from Pedobacter sp. UBA1951, assembly GCA_002336465.1. GTDB lineage: Bacteria > Bacteroidota > Bacteroidia > Sphingobacteriales > Sphingobacteriaceae > Pedobacter. The sequence continues at coordinate 5,335 of DDEP01000175.1, read as the reverse complement.
AAATACTCTGCTGTTATAGCAGCGGCAGGATTATTAAACGAAATTAAAGTCTGCACTCCTCCTTTACCTAAAGGCATATCATAAGTAAGAGAAGCACCTGTTAATTTTAACGGACCATCAACATAGCCCGCACCGCTAATGATTGAACTGGATGCAGTTAAGGTATTGGTTGTTGTTGATTTAATGCTACTGCCTGCAAACTCTATAGTACCATTAAAAGTAGCTGGTTTTGCAAGCGTTAACAAGGTATTACTTCCATTCAGTTTTAAATTTCCATTAACAACAATTGCGGGATCATCGGCATCAAGTGTGGCATTTATCGGAATATCACCTCCTGAATTTATGGTTGCATCTTTTAATAAAATCGTTCCTCCTGCACTCACAATTTTAGCTGCAGATGAAAGTCGTGGCGACAAAGTAGCCAATGGGCCTCTTTCATAAACTAAAACCTTAGAGTCGTTAGGCTGATATCCTATTGCTGGATCTGCATCGGCATAACTTTCTAAATCAGCTGAATAATCCACTCTGTCTGAGTGAATTCCACAAATCATATAAGAGGTACCGGGTGCACTAGCACTCCCACCAAAAGCAGCAGGGATTTGTGCAGCATAACCCGGTTCGCCAGAAGGGTTCGTAGAAACAGAAGCTGCTACACCTGAAACCTGACCCAGAAAGTTTGCACCAAAATTAAGTACGTTAATGTTATTAGTGCGGAATTCTACCTGTGAGTACCAATTCCCTGTAATCTTGTTTTTAACAATATCTGCAGCAGTAGTCTGCCCCATTCCGTTTACCGGATCAGAAGGATTGATATATAAGAATCCCATCGTCCAGTTATTGGTTATATTGTTATTCCTGATAATAGTTCCAGATATATCATTTGCAGTTTGTATGCCCGTACGGTTATTGTCTATGTCGCAATATTCTACCAATACATTTTGGCGATTGTTAATGTATAAACCATTTCTGTTACCTGTGATAATCAATTTTCTGGCAGTAGTATTATTGGCGTTCATGGAAACACCCTGGTTATTTAAAGCACCATTCCAATCCGTAGTATTATTACCATCACGGGTAACGGTAAAACCTTCTAATACAACCCCCGTTTGCGCTAATGCTACCGTTGTGCCACCCGCAACACCTTTTACGCCCTTAATAGTGGCCAATGTAGCCCCCGGCCCAATAAGTTTTAGATTTTGTTTATTGACATTTACATTTTCTACATACACTCCAGACAGAGTATTAATTTCATCACCAGGTGCAGCAGCATCTATAGCAGATTGTATAGTGGTATATGTATTACCGCTATTTACATTGGTAACCGGAAAATAATATTGCACTTCTCCTATATTTGAAACATCGTTCTTATCAAAAATCTGATTACCTAACTGACTTCTTTCAACATCAGTCATCTCATAAGGCGTTTTAAGCTGCCCTCCTATAAAAAATTTATTCTGATCTGCGCGAATATTTGCTGTCCAGTAACCCGTAGTAGATAAAGCAATGTTGTCGCTATATTCAGGGTAACCTGCCATACCTACATTCCCTCCATCTTTAGTAGGAGTATTATTGTCATTATCTATGTAAATAAAATTCTCAAATCCGTTATTAAAGATATTTGGATTATCTTTTTTACCAATAATAAAGTCTCCATAATTTGCTGGGGTTTTATGGTTATAAAAACCAACAGCGGTAGCATTTGTCGCCGTGCCTACATTAAAAGTGTTGTTGATAAAAGTAACACCTAAATCTATGTTAGCAACTGTAGATGAAGCAATGGTTTTAGTATTAATGGTAACCAGTTTAGGTTTTATGCCCGCAAGACCTGGAAAAACCCCTACGTCAATATTAGCCCCGGTAAAAGTATTTCCATCAAAAACAACGTTTTTTACGTTTTCTAAGCTAGCTAGCCAATACTTGCCTCCAACTATATTGTTCTTAACCGTGATGGGTATATTAGCTCCGTTATTTTGTATTCTGATCTGGGCCGCAGTGGGGGCAGAATAAGCACCTACGCTTGAAGTGAATGTATTTCCATCCAGCACAAAAGACTGTACTCCGGCATTTAATTCTGCTATTTCTACACCTCCTCCTTTAAAAGTATTACCCTGAACAGAGGAGCTGCCCTGATTGCCAAATCTATAGATTACATCATGGTTTACAGATGTTATGGTATTTATTTCTTGTGGAGTTGCTCCTCCTACTACTAGGGTATAATTATCCACAGCAACTCCGGCCCTGAATATGGCATCATTTAAGCCTCCGGCAGCAGGAGTGTATTCTATTGTGGTTCCTTTTACGGTAATTGCACCTAAACCCGATGCGCTGGTATTGGTCACACCAGGAATGGTTCGTCCTGAAATATTTACTCCTATAGCGTTTCTATCTGTATAGCTTGCAGCATTGCCATTTGAAGTTCTCAACGCAGTAATTTTACTATTCAGGATATTTAAACCTGAAGCATTACCAGAAGTAATAACCGCAGACCATAATTTGCTAAGATCTACATTCATACTTAGGTTTTTGATGCTCACATTTTGAGCTGCCACCGTAAATAAAGCAGGGGTAACACCAACACCCACTATTCCTGAATACTGCACATTGACTTGTGCTTGATCTAACCCATCAATGGTAAGTGGTTTATTGATAACAACAAGTTCATCATAAGTACCTGCAGAAATAAGGATAACTTCAGATGCCGAAGCCGCATTAACTGCTGCCTGGATTGTTCTTTTTGCGGCTCCGGGAGTAAGACCATTGCCAGAGTCATCAGGTCGGTTTGCATCAACATAAATCTGTGCTCTTATGCCAAAAGAGCAAAGCAGTAGCAATGCAAGTAAAAAACAACATTTTTTTAAGTAAAGTTTTTTCATATTATTTAGTTTATTGGTGATTAGATTTATTTTTAAATGTTAAAAATTAAGATTCAAGGTTAAGCCAAGAACAGAAAAATTGATGATACCCCACCATAAAGCGGATATTAGGTATTGGCTTGGCCATTTAGAGATTTATTTATCTCAAATAACCATATAAATGGTAGTTCCCGTGGAATTGTATCGCAGTTAAAAAGACCAATAGAACAACAAATAGCATAGGTAGTGCTTTTTGCAGAATTTCTTTCATAAAACCTTATTTTAAAGGCAGAACTATTTCGTTTAAAGTTAAGAATTAACTATTTAAAAATAAACAACTTAACACACTTTTTTTTTCAACGACCTATAAACATTAAAGTTTTAAGCCTTGCAGCACTTTTTATGCCACAAATCATAAAAAAGATATGATGAACCTTGTCTAAAGACAGCCTATAAAAACCTTAGAAAACGGGTTAAACCTGGCTTTGTTGTTATCGAAACAAAAGCACAAATGGCAACTTATATTTCAAAGAAAAAATTAACCGTAATTAACCAGTATTTATCGTTAATTATCATTTCAGATTACTTTTACAGACCAATCGGTCTTTTTACTTCATAAAAACCTATATTTGTACATTAACTACTTATTTCACGCATGTTAAAAGGATTTTTTAATGTACCGGCTCCGGTAAATGAACCTGTTTACAATTACGCTCCGGGTTCTAAAGAAAGAAAGCTGCTTAAAGAGGCTTTGGCTGATGCCCGTTCTAAAGTTTTAGACATACCTATGTATATTAATGGTAAAGCAATTTTTACCGAAGACAAAGGAAAAGTTAACCCTCCGCACGATCATCAACATTTATTGGCGACTTATAGCAAAGGCACCAAAAAACATGTTGAGCAGGCTATTGATGCTGCGCTTGCAGCAAAAGCAAATTGGGAAAATTTAGCTTGGGAACAAAGAGCTGCTATTTTCTTAAAAGCTGCTGATTTAATCGCTGGTCCTTACAGATATAAATTAAATGCCGCCACGATGTTGGGGCAAAGCAAAAATGCTTATCAAGCTGAGATTGACTCTGCTTGCGAAATCATAGATTTCTTACGTTTTAACGTGAGTTACATGTCTGAGATTTACAAGCAACAACCTCCTGTATCACCAAATGGTAGTTGGAACCGCGTAGAGCAACGCCCTTTAGAAGGGTTTGTATTTGCATTAACACCATTTAACTTCACGGCTATTGCAGGTAACCTACCTTCATCTGTAGCAATGATGGGTAACGTAGTGGTTTGGAAACCTGCCAATACCCAAATCTATGCGGCCAATGTATTAATGGAAATTTTCCGCGAAGCAGGACTTCCTGATGGAGTAATTAACCTGATTTATGTTTCTGGTCCTGATGCTGGTGATGTAATCTTCAATCATGCTGATTTTGCTGGTATTCACTTTACCGGATCTACTGGTGTTTTTCAAGACATTTGGAAAACCATTGGCAATAATATCCATAAATACAAAACCTATCCTCGTATTGTAGGCGAAACTGGCGGTAAGGATTTTATCTTGGTGCACGGTTCTGCTGATGTAGAAGCTGCCAATACAGCTATTGTGAGAGGGGCCTTTGAATACCAAGGACAAAAATGCTCTGCTGCTTCAAGGATTTACATTGCTAAAAGCGTGTGGCCTCAGATAAAAGAATTGATGGTTCGTGATTTGGCATCCTTAAAAATGGGACCAACAGAAGATTTTAGTAATTTCATCAATGCGGTTATCGATGAGAAATCATTCAATAACCTAGCTAAATATATCGATGCCGCTAAGAAAGACAGTGGCGTTGAAATTATTGCCGGAGGTAATTACGATAAATCTAAAGGTTATTTCATAGAGCCTACTGTTTTAGTAGTTGACGACCCTAAATATACCACCATGTGCGAGGAGCTTTTTGGTCCTGTGCTTACTGTATATGTATATGATGACAAAGATTTCGACAAAATTTTAGAAATCATTGATACAACTTCTATTTATGCATTAACCGGAGCAGTTATAGCTCAAGACAGATATGCTATAGCTCATGCTACTCAGGCATTAAGAAATGCAGCAGGTAACTTTTATGTAAATGATAAATGTACGGGAGCTGTTGTTGGTCAGCAGCCATTTGGTGGAGCAAGAGGCAGTGGCACCAATGATAAAGCGGGATCAATGATCAATCTATTGCGCTGGGTTTCTCCTCGCACGATCAAAGAAACATTTAATCCTCCAAAAGATTACAGATATCCCTTCTTAAACGAAGAATAATTATAAAAGCCCCGAAATTCGGGGCTTTTTTGTTTTCTAAAGTAGTATTTTAGTCTCCTAATTAATATACAACTTTAACATCCATTTCTTTGGAAAATACGGGAAACAAGAAAGAGCTAAAGAGAGGTTTACAAAACAGACACATACAGCTCATTGCATTAGGGGGTGCCATTGGTACAGGGTTATTTCTAGG
>DDEP01000220.1 GCA_002336465.1 Pedobacter sp. UBA1951 | reverse complement strand
GAAAATGGTGATTACCCCGATAATGGTACCTACGAAACCTAGCATGGGAGCAATACCAGCTATAATCCCTAAAACACCAATATTTTTTTCAAGCTTAGAAACTTCTAATTTTCCGGTGTTCTCAATAGAACCTTCAATTTCTTTGATAGGACGACCAATTCTTTTTAACCCTTTCTCTAACATTCTGGCCAATGGTGAGTTGGTATTCTTGCATAAAGCTATTGCATTTTCTAAACGGCCGTCACGTACATTTTGCCTGATCTGAAATAAAAGATTTGAATCGTTTTTAGATGCTTTTCTAATGGTTATATAGCGTTCGGTAAATATAACCAACCCTAAAAATGCCAAAAGCGCTAAAGGTACCATTACCCATCCGCCTTTAAACAGAAGGTCTATGAAATGAAGTTCTTGAGGAGGCGTGCTTACCGGTGTTGTGGCTACATTGTTTACACTATCGGTAATTTGTTGTAAGGTGTCTATTGCGGTTAATAAAATCATCGTTTATGCGTTTATTTATGCTCGTTTATAAAGATATATAGTTCAGGATTTTTAAATTTTACTCGTAATTCTTTAAGGTCTTTCTTTGCCGAATCAATATTATTGTAAGAAGCAATACTTACCTTTTTATAGATTTTTCCAGGCATTGCCGGGATAACTTTTGCATCAATACCTTTATTTTTCATAATACGGATGAAATCATCTACTTCTTTTTGCGTAGCGAAAGCCGCTCCGATTACTTCATAAGTGGTTGGTTGTAAAGGTTTGGTTTGTGTGGTAACTTTTAACGTATCTTTTGAGGGCTCTACTTTTAAACCTGCCTGATGAGCCGCACGCATAATACTGTCTGCAAGTGATAATGAGTCTGCTTGGGTCTGTACAGCTTTACCCTGATGTGTAGGTAATGTACCTACGGGTTTAGCATTATTTTTTGACAAGTTAAATAAATCTGGCCTTACAAAATATACGATAGCAGCTAATGCGAGTAAAACTAAAATAATGATAAAGAAGATCTTAAGCCCAGAACCTGATTTTGTAGGTTCTTCATCCTCGTATGCAGTAACAGATTGCCTTTGCTCAAAAGTTTTATCAAAATCATTAGAAAGATTGTTTTCAATTTCCTCGTAATTTTTCTCTACAGTTTCTATTTGATTGTTAAAACCTGTAGTTGATGCCGTTTCCTTTAAGGTGTTTAGAGGTGCTTCGCTGATCTCTTCAAATACGTCTTCCTGTGGTGCAGGTGTATTTTCTACAGGTGCGATCTCTTCAATAGGATTCTCAGCTTGTTCAGAAATATCATCAGCAGAGCTATGTTGCATTTCTTCAGCCTTTTCTTCTCCAACAGCCTTTTCGGTTTCGATAGGTGCAATATTTTCTTCGGTTACCTCTGCATCCTTTTCTTCTTCAACAGAGGGAGGGATAATAGCAACCTGTTCTTCGGCATCGGTAACAGAGACATTTTCAGAAACAGCTGGTAAAGCATAATAATCAAATCCTGTGTTCAGATTTGTTTCAGGAGAAAAACTGATTGTTCCGTTTTGCTTTGATAATTTACCTATGCCTTCCAGTGTAAACTCGTCTTTTTGTTCAAGATCTTTGTGGATATCATTAACAAACTGAGAAATGAAATAACGTGCAGAATCTGCCGAAATATTTCTTTTTGCGGTTACGTAACTTACAAGATGATCGTCTTCTTTGATTTCTGTAGTAAATGCCAGAATGTAACTTGGGGGAAGAAACATATGTGTGTCCACATCATATCTTCCGGGAGTTTTTTGCTTATATATTGTACCTAAACCGTCTATGCCTACTTCTTTATGGTTTTGCAACAGTTCTAAAAGGTATTGTAATATATCCATTCTGGTAAATTTTATTTTGCCTTAGATTTTTTCCTAGTTAAAAGAATAGGTTAAACCTCCAAAGATATTAAAACCATTTACACGATAGTATAAATATTTACTGTAATTGCTGTTTAAAATATTATTTGCTTTAGCAAAGGCCGAAAATTTACTGTTAAACTTATAGGTAGCGCCTACGCCCAAATCTACAAAACCTTTAATATTTACCATTTGCTCTTTGGTATCGTCTGGTAGGGCAGGGTAAGAGCCATCTGGATTTAACGGATTGGCTGTAAATATTTTGGCTTTGCTCTCATCCTGCAAGTAAACGCCTGCATCGAAGCTCAGCTTTTTATCAAAAGCAAATAAAAGATTAGAACTTAATCTCAATTGTGGTTTGTAATATACATTATGCTCTTTACCTGCCTTATAATCTTCTATGTTTAATTTGCCTGTCCATTTTAGGTTGTCGCTTACTTGTACAGATAATTCGCCCTCTAATCCTAATAATTTAATCTGATCAAAATCATAGATTACATCAAATTTGTTAAAATCGGTAAAGTTGTTTACAAACATTGGCAAGTTGTCTATCTCTTTACTATAGAAACGAGCTTTATAACCAAATCCCGGACCACCTGTACCTTTGATGCCTGCGCTAAAGCTTATTTTTTCTATGCTGTTTTTTAATAAGATATTGCTGTTAAGGAAAGGGTTTTCATCGGTAAGGTTTTTTAAGGTATTGCGGTTAACATCGCCTTTAAGTTCTCCAAAAACTTGCAAGAAATCAGGAATTAACGTGAAATCTGCAGTAACTGCAGGGAAGAATCTTAAGCTTGAAGAAAAACCAAACTCTTGAACAATGTTTGCTCCAGCAACAATTTTAACTCCTCCAGCCTGTAACTTGATATATGGGTTTACACGCAATAAATTGTTAGAAATATCTGTCTGAACATCTTTTGAGTTGCCAAATTCTGCAGCGGCAGCTAAGCCTAAATTAAAACCTTTTATACGTTTATTTAAGTAACCTGTTAAGGTTAGCTGTTTTTCTTTTGCACTAAATTTATCGTTCCAGAAATAAGCATTTACCTTGGCCGCATAGCTTAAAGCATTTTCATCGGGTGTAAACTTATTGATTGCTTCACCTTCTAGTTCAAGGAAACTAAAAGCCTGTTTTTGGGGATCGGGATTTAGCGTAGGTTTATTATCATCTATACCATAGAAATAGACTCCATGTCGTTGGTAGTTGGCACGACCGCTTAATGTGGTTTTTTCACCAATACTGCGACCAAAGGCACTAAGCTGCTGGCTACTTTCATTTTGCTTATTTAGGCTTCCTTGTTGGCTAAAATGCCTAAAAAAAGCGCCGGCTTGTAATGCAGGATCTTTGCCCATGGCTACATAAGCCTCGCCCAAGAAAGTTGTTAAGCTACCCACGCCTCCTTTTACGTAATTGTTGGTAGGTTCTTCTATTTTGGCATCAGCAAGTTGTTGAGCTTGTAATTTCTTAATGTCGGTATTTAACTCAAGTTTCTTATCTAATAATAAGTAGTTATATTTTGCTTTGTAAGTTCTTACATTCTCTAAATCAGGACTGCGACGCAATTTTACCGCTTCGGCTAAAATCGGTTTATATGGTCTAATGATTTCGATTTCTTCACTAATGTTTTTCTCAGTCTTTTCAGGAGGTTTAACATCTTGTGCTTTGGCATAGTATGTTGCGCATAAAACAAAAGACAGCGCCAGGTATATATTCTTGTTTAAAGTCATTTCTCTGTGTGTTGATTATTTGATTTTAGCCAGTTTTTCTTTTGCCGTAGGTACAATATCATCTTTGCCCTCATAGCCATCGATAATACTCATCAATGTACTTTTTGCCTGTAATTTATCGCCTAATGCTAAATAATTATCTGCCAATAAGATAAAGGCTTTCGCTACCCAGTAATCGTAAGAAGGCATGTTGTTGATCAAATCAAAACATGTTTTCTGAGATGTTTTATAATCGCCTTTGGTATATTGTAAAGCAGCGATGTTATATTTTGCCTCGGCAGCAGCCAGTGTTTTTGTATGGGCAACTACATTGTTAAATGATTTAATAGCCGCAGTGGTATCTGCTTTCAACAAAAGTGCCTTACCTGCATAAAGATCCGCTGAATTTTTCTCTTCTTCAGATGATTTATCAGAGTTTTTAATCAGGTCTGCATAATTTAACATATCATCAGGCATACTCAAAGCGGTGTATGCTTTGATCAGATTGTTTATGGCGTAAGTGTAGTTTGCTTTATAATCTGCAGTGGTTTCAAGGCGTTTTAAATAAACAATGGCTTCATTGTATTTTTTCTCCTCCATTAAAACTTTTGAAACACTTATTAACGAACGTTCTGTGTAATCGCTAGTCCAGTCGTTTAAAATGAAATCGTAATCTGCAATAGCTTCGGTAGAACGGCCTAATTTAACTAATGATTCTGCACGGATAAATTTGGCCTGTTTCAAATGAATGGCTTTAGGGAATTTTTCCAGATAGGCATTAATTGCTTCATAAGCACCTTTGGCATCGCCTTTAAGATAAATACTATTAGCTGCTTGGAATAAGATATTGTCTTGCTCGCTTTGCGAATAGTTGCCCAATGGGGTGGTTGAGGCATAAGCTATAAATCCATTGGCATCACCACGATCTACGTAGATATTTTTGATGGCTTCTAATGCCTGTTTGGCTTCGGGTAAACTTGGGTAATCTCTGATTACTTTTTTGAAAGATTCTAAGGCCATATCGTCTTGATCCTGATTGTACTGTACCAAGCCAATTGTAACCAAAGCTTTCGGAACATAACTGCTGCGCGGATATTTACTTACTAAAGCAACCAAGTCTGTCTTAGATTTTTCAGACTCGCCTTTGTTGAAGTAGGTATAAGCCATCTCAAATCCGGCATCATCAGCATAGTTAGATGCAGGGAATTTAGACAACAAACTTTGCATCGTAGCAATTTTCGCATCGTCTTGTTTTTGTAAACCCTGTATCATGCCTCGTTGAAATAAGGCATAATCATCGCCTGTAAGCTTACCGTTAATGATTTTGTTGTAATAGTTCAATGCATCACCATAGTTTTTGTTTACGAAGTATGAATCAGCTAGACGGGTAATGGCATCGGTAACGGTTTTGCTGTCTTTATCTTTACCGTTTAAGAAACGTTCGAAATAAGTTGCTGCTTTAGCGTACTTTTCATCTTCAAATGCTGCATAACCTAAAGCATAATTGGCAAAATTGTAAACTTCTGTTTTAGGTGCTTCTTCCATGCTCAGGAAGGTTTCAAAGGCCTTTACCGCTTCGCCGTATTTGCGTAACTCGTACATGCTTTCGCCCATCCAATAAGTACTTAGGGCATGTATTTCTTTGTCTTCAGCAAAATTATTGGAGCGTAAGAACATAGAAAGCGCATTAGGGAAAGCTCTTTCATTATAGAACTCCAAACCTCTGAAATAAGTTACTTTCTGGTAAGCCTCTTTAGCCTGTTTGGTTTTGTTCTGTATAGGTTCTAAAATATCAATGGCTGCTTGGTAATTTTTAGAAGTTAGTAAGATTTCGCCCAAAAGTGTTTTGGCTTCGTTTGTTTTCTGTGAATTAGGAAACTGCTTTAAAAAGTTTTGCGTGTATTCTAGGGCTTGTTGGTTAAACTCCAGTTCATAACTTAATTTGGCATAATTTAGCCATGCATCTTCCTGTAATTTCTTGTCAAAATCTAAGCGTGATGCTCTATAAAATGCGCTTCTTGCCTTTTGTTTATCATTTAATTTTAATGCGGCATTGGCAAGAGTGTACATTCCGCTCTGCAGATAAACATCTTCGCCATTTAATTTTTCGAGCACATTTACTGCATCTTTATATTTTCCGTTTTGAACTAAGGCATAGCCATATTGATAAATAAACAAGTTTTGCTTTTGTTCACTTTTATCTTTTTCAAAGAATAGGGCAAAGTATTTTTCTGAATTTTTAAATTCTGATTTGGCAAAGTAAGAAGCCGCAACCAAACTCAACATCTCGGGCTCGTATTTTTGTTTGGTCTTTTGCATTACCGGAATAGCGTAATCGATTACATCATCATAACGTTCATCTAAGTAATACATAGAAGTGATGTAATACGGATAACTGGCTTCATAAGTAGGAGAGCCTTTCAGTTTTTCAAAGTTGGCAAGGGCAGTTTTATATTCCTTGTTTAAATAGTTAATGTAAGCAAAATAATAAGTGGCGCTTTCTTGGAAAGGCGATTCTTGTTTTTTTACTTCTTCAAATAAAGGTTCTGCTTTTTCAAAATCTTGTAATTCAAAATAAGAATAGGCCTGCTTAAATTGGTATTCTAATCTCTGCTTTTGCGAAAGAGAAGTGGGATCGGCTTTTTCAAACCATGATAAAGCACTTTTGTAATCGTTCTTATTGAAATAAGATTTACCGATGTGGAAATAGGCTAATTTGGTATTTGGGTTTAAAGGGTATTCACGTATAAACTCCTGTATCAAAGCTTCGGCATCATCGTTTCCGAGTTCAATAGCGCAAATGGCGTTATAGAATTTTGCATTTTCTTTGATGATGGATAGCTCTGCATTGCTTTGTATCTGCGTACTGGCTTTATCTCTTGCTTGTTCAACCAGTTTAAACTGTTGTGCCGCTGCTACATATTTTTCGTTTTGCAACAACTCCAAACCTGTAAGGTAGTTTTTGTTTAACCGGGTTATCTCACTGGTTTGTGCCTGAGCCAAACCCAGTCCTGAAGCAATAAAAATGGGAACTAATAGATACTTTTTTTGCATTTGGTGTTAAATATGGTTGCTACTAAAATATAACTTATGTTATTAGATATCAACAATAGAAATTAACATCTGTTAATAACACAAATAACGAAATGTTTTAAAGATTGGTATTGGTGAAAATTTCAAACCCGTATTTTGTGGGAAAATACCTGAATAGAATTATTTATAAGCTACTCAGGAAGAGAGCCGCTAAAGGGCTACATATCGTTTTGACTTGCCAGTAAATAAAGTACGGCCATACGTACGGCTACACCGTTCTCTACTTGCTCTAATATAATAGACTGCTTGCTATCTGCCACATCACTGGTAATCTCTACACCTCTATTGATAGGGCCTGGATGCATAACGATGATTTCTTTATCTAAGTTGTCTAAGATTTGTTTATTCAGTCCGTACATCATCGAATATTCTCTGCTTGTAGGAAAATATTTAATATCCATACGTTCTAACTGAATGCGCAGCATATTTGCTACATCGCACCAGTTCAGCGCTTTGATCAGGTTGTGTTCTACTTTTACACCCAATGAAGCAATATGTTTTGGTATAAGGGTAGTAGGGCCGCAAACCATCACTTCGGCGCCTAGCTTACGTAAACAAAGAATATTTGAAAGGGCCACACGTGAGTGAAGAATGTCGCCAACGATTACCACTTTTTTACCAGCTACATCGCCCAGTTTCTGCTGTATGGAAAAAGCATCTAAAAGTGCTTGGGTAGGATGCTCATGAGCCCCATCTCCGGCGTTTACGATCTGTGCGTTTATATGCTTGCTTAAAAACTGTCCGGCTCCGGCATATGGATGGCGCATTACCACCATATCTACCTTCATGGCCAAAATATTGTTCACGGTATCTATCAGCGTTTCGCCTTTACTTACCGATGAAGATGAAGCAGCAAAGTTGATTACATCGGCCGATAAACGTTTTTCTGCCAGTTCAAAAGATAGCTTTGTACGTGTAGAATTTTCAAAGAAGATATTGGCAATGGTAATATCTCTTAAAGAAGGAACTTTTTTGATTGGCCTGTTGATGACTTCTTTAAAATTGGCGGCAGTTTCTAAAATCAATTCAATATCATTTCGGTTAATATCTTTAATGCCCAAAAGATGTCTGCTTGATAATTTTTCTGCTCCCATTTTTATTGTTTTTCTGATAATAAGATTACTTTATCCTCTCCGTCGTTTTCTTCCCAGCTTACTTTTACTTTTTGCGAATCAACGCTATCCACTTTTAACCCTACATAATTGGGTTCAATTGGTAGATGTCTTGAAAATCTGCGGTCTATTAAAACCATCAGTTCAACGCGTTCAGGTCTGCCATATGCTAATAGGGCATCCATTGCCGCACGTATGGTTCTGCCAGTCCATAGCACATCATCAATTAAAATTACTTGCTTGCCTTCAATAATAAAGTCAATTGTACTGCTTGAAGCAGTAACCAATCCATCTTTTCTCCTAAAATCGTCCCTGAAAAAAGTAATATCTAGATTACCCTTTTGAATATGGTCATTTTTAAGGATCGCAGACAACTCATGATGTACGCGATCTGCAAAGAAAGCACCTCGAGGCTGTATGCCTATTAAAACTGAATTATTGAAATTATTGTGATTCTCAATTAACTGATGACAAAGTCTTTTAATTGTGATTTGTAGTTTCTGACCGCTTAAAAGTGTTCGCTTTTGCATTGGACTAAGATTGGGCAAATATAATGAAAATCAAAAAATAAAGACAAAAACTTTGAAAGTTTAGACTTAAACCCTTTGCTTTTTAGCTAAGTGCTTAATTGATAAAATCGTACAGATGAGTATTTATAAGTGGATTTTACCAAAATAATAAAACTATTTTAGAAAATAGTTGTTTAGCTAACTAAATTGATTTACTTTTGTAGTTGTTTATGCAACTGTTGTTATGAATACTAATTTAATTTCTTTAGAAGATAAGTATAATTTGCTCACAGGACGTTTGTTTATGTATGTGAACAGATATCTGGCTCAAAAGTTTAAAAATAATGCGGTTACGCTTACCCGCGAGCAATGGACTATACTTATTCAATTGTGGAAACACGACGGGGTTTCGCAGCAAGTTATAGCCGATGAGACCGGTCGTGATAAACCAAGTACAACCAGATTGCTAGATAATCTGGAGCGAGATGGTTATATTGTAAGAGAAGCCGATGCCCACGATAGGAGGCTAAATTTGATTTTTTTAACCGAAAAGGGCAAAAAAGCTGAGAAAAATATCATGAAAGTGGCTAATGAAGCTTTGGATGATGTTTCGGCGGGCTTAACTGTAGAAGAGATGCAAACGGTTAAAAATGTATTTGAAAAAATTTATAAAAATATAGACGCTGCCAAATCATGAAAAAATTATTTATCGCAATTCTGATGTTGTGCTTTTCGGGTTTGCCCGTATTGCAGGCGCAGCAGGTCAGGATTTCAAAATCGCTCAAGCAGGCCATTGATGCTGCTATTAGCCAAAGTACAGATTTAACCAACCATTATCTCGAAACAGATAAGATGGAGTTAGAAAGGAAAAGTGTTTTAAGTAAGTATATACCAACGGTTAGTGCCAATGCTATGTATGGTTATTTTAACAATACCTTAAGTTTGGATGTCCCTACACTTACTTTGCCGCTCACGGGCATAAACTTGTTTTCAGGCGATCAGAAGTTTGAAAATAATGGAAATCTGCTGTTAGGAGGTGTTACAGCTAAAGCTATACTTTTTAGTGGAGGGCAAATTCTGAATGGAGCTAAAGCATTGGATGCTAAGAAAAAAGGAACTGCTTTAATGGCCGAACCTAAGAAAGATGCCATTATTAAAGATGTAATCAATTCTTTTGACCAAATCAGGTTATTGAATGAGGCAAAGAAACTGATTGATGAAAGTGAAGTGCGCTTGAAGAAAGAAACCGAACGGGTTGAAAAGGCCATTGCAAATGGCTTAGCTATTCCTTATGATAGGGATAAGATTAAACTCGCTATGTTGGAACTCAACTCAAAACGATTTGAGATAGAAGGTAAGCATAAAGTGCTTTACCAGAAAATTAGTATGGTAACCCATTATAATGAAACACAAATTGACAGTGTAATTTATGATCTAGAACCTATCGTGCTTACTGATGGGCTAAATACGGAAAACCGTTCTGAGATAAAAGCTCTAGCACAATTTAAAAACGCTTATGAATATGCGTTAAAAAAAGAAAAAGGTTCTTTCCTGCCAAATTTAGGCGCTTTTGGTAATTACAGTTATGCATCTGTGTTTGATGCCAGAAGCAGTTTTTCGGGCCCTATAACCGGAAATAATTATAAAATGAAACTCAATGAAGCTACTTTGAGCCCAAGTTTTGTGGTAGGTGTAGCTTTAAAATGGGATATTTTTAGTGGTTTTGAACGTAAGCATAAAATAGATGAAGCAAAGATCAACATCAAGCAGATTGAAAATCAGATTAACGATTCTAAAGACAAAATGCAGTTGCAACTTCAAAACAATAATGTTCAGTACGAAACATTGTTGAAGCAGATTGATGTTGCCGATCAACGCGAAAAAATTGCCAAGAATAACCTAAATATGGCTCAAAAGCAATATAGTGCTGGATTGATTAATGTAACCGAACGCTTAGCTGCCGAAACAGATATTTATCAGGTATCCTTAAATAAAATAACCAATATTGTTGAACAGCGTAAAATGGCTATAGAAACGCTTTCATCAACAGGAAATTTACAAAACGCTATTCAAGTAAAATAATCATGAAAAAATATTCATTACTACTCATCAGTTTAATTGCATTTACAGCATGCAATAGAAAAGATACCGCTAACAGCCTGATACAAGGAAAGGTTGAGCGTGAAGAAATAGCTGTGGTAAGTAAAGTACCCGGCCGTATTCTTAAAATCAATTTTAATGAGGGTGATCAGGTGAAGAAAGGCGATACTTTGGCTGTTTTGGATATACCCGAAGTTGATGCTAAAAAAGCGCAAGCACAAGGTGCCGTAAAATCGGCAGATGCACAATATGCCATGAGTGTACGCGGAGCTACTGCCAACCAGCTTAAACAGTTAGATGCGAAAAGAAATGCGTTGAAAGAACAATATGACTTTGCCAAGAAATCTTTAAGTAGGATACAGGCTATGGTGAATGATTCCTTAGTACCTCAACAGCAATATGATGAAGTTTACGCAAAATATCAGGGTGCATTGGCTCAATATACAGCAGTTGAGGCCGAGATCGCTGATGTTAAAAATGGGGTTAGGATAGAGCAACAAACCATGGCACTTGGACAGAAAGACCGTGCACTAGGTGCTTTACAAGAAGTGCAAACAGCAGAAAAAGAACGCTATATCATTGCTCCGCAAGATATGACTTTAGAAAGCATTACTTTGAAAACTGGAGAGCTCGCACTACCTGGTTATACCTTATTTACCGGATCGTTAAAGTCAAGTACTTATTTTAGGTTTACTGTGCCAGAAAGCAAGATTTCGCAGTATAAAAAAGGTGAAAGTATTGAAGTTGCTATTCCTTACAAGGGCGACAAGAAAATAGAAGGGACCATCAGAAATGTTAAGCAAATAGGGGCCTATGCCAATATTGCAACGGCATATCCCGATTATAACATGCAGGATGCATTATACGAGATTACGGTAGAACCTAAAAATGCTACCGAAGCCAATGACTTGTTCACAAAATCTACGGTTACCATAAACAAAAAGTAATGAAAACATTTTTTGGATTGCTTAAGCGTGAATTCGCAATGTTTTGGAACAACAGCGTTTTACGTATCCTGTTTATGGGAGCGCCCATTATGTATGGCGTACTTTTGGGTTATGTTTATAACAAAGGAAAGGTAACACATTTGCCGATTATCGTAGTAGATCATGATCAGAGTAAGCTGAGCAAAAGAGCTATAGAAATGATGGGAGATAATGAAGTATTATCTATTGCGGCGTTACAATTTGACGAGAACAACCTTTCGAGGTTAATGATTGAAAAAGATGCAGCCAGTGTTGTAATTATACCCGAAGGTTTTGAAAAGCAGGTTTTGACCAAGAAATACCCGGAAATTACCACTATTGTAAATACTGCAAACGTTTTAACCGCCAATTACGCATCAACCGCTATACAGGTTGTTCTAGGTACATTGAAAGTAGGGGTACAGTTAGAAACTTTAAGAAAGCAGGGTGTGCCAGAAAATTTATTGATGAGCCAGTATGAACCTTTTAAAACAACTTTCATCAAGAAGAATAACCGCTCAACCAATTATATGTATTTTCTGTGGCCGGGTATTTTAGCCACGGTATTACAGCAGGTTCTAATGTTAGGTTTGGCTTTATCTTTTGCTGCAGAGTTTGAGAATAATACCTTTAAAGAGCTTGTTCAGAGGTCTTCATCTACATTTAAATTGCTGATGGTTAAAATTATACCTTATCTCATCATGAGTTTTGGTATATGGTTACTGTATTGGTTCTTCACTTGGTGGTTTAAAATTCCGTTTTATGAAAATTTGGGTGCATTAACACTTATAGCCGGTTTATTTGTAGTATCGGTATGTTTTATTGGGGTACTGGTGAGTATTTTATTGCCAAACCAATTAAAAGCTACAGAGGTATTGATGGTAATTGCAACACCTAGCTTTATCTTATCGGGTTTTACTTGGCCTTTGAGCCAAATGCCGGTATGGGTACAAGATATTGCAAGTATTATACCTTTAACCCACTTCTTACCTATATTCAGGATATTGATTATAGAGAATGGTCCTGTAGATTTAACTTACCCATATATCCATAACTTATTGCTCATAACCGTTATAGGATTTATACTGTCATTCATAGCCTTGTACATCAAAAAGAGAAAAGTACTGAGAGAAGTTAAAGATTAGATCAATAATATTAAGGTTTTAAAACGAGAAAGTTTACAAGAGGGTAGTAACACGCTTTTGTAAGCTTTTTTTGCTTCTTAGGGGATTAAATATTAAAACCATTTTTGTTTTCTATGTCTTTGCTAATGAGTTGCTGTAACAGGTTGCTTAAATTTCGGGTAATCTTACCTATGTTTCCATTATTAACGGGTTTTCCATCAATTTGTAAAACTGGACATATATTTTTAGTGGTAACTGTAATAAAAACTTCGTCGGCTGTTTTTAGGTCTTCCAGTGAAAAATCTCTTTCTGCAATATTTAAGCCCATTTCATTTAGAGATAGCACTTTACTGCGTGTAATGCCTTTCAGAATATCTGTTTTGGGAGTGAGTACCTCGTGACCTTTTACCATAAATAAGTTTGCACGAGGGCATTCTCTTACGGCTCCGTCTTTATGGTACAAAATATCATCAGCTTGGCAGCTAATTACCTGAGGCCATGTTCTTATAGCCTGTAGGTAATCTATAGTTTTAACAGAAGGTACCTGTCGTTGAAAATTATTTGTAATCAGCTTAAGTCCTTTTTCAAAAATCGTATCACTAATATTTAAAGGACTTTGCACCATCATAAAATTAGGTTTTTCGTTAAGGGTAAAACCATCTTCTGAAAAACCTCCCGTCAGTATTAATTTGATGCCCGAATTGGCAATGTGGTTTTTTTCAATTAATTGTTTTACAAGAGATTTGAGCTCAGTACGTTCATGAGGAGGTGCTAAATTCATTTCTTTGGCCGAACGGTAAAACCGATCTAGGTAATCATCTATAAATACAGGATGAAAATCAATGGTTTTCAAAAAATCAAATATTCCATACCCTCTTTGAATGCTTAGATCTGATACATGTAGTTTGGCTTCTGCGTGGTGAATAAACTGATCGTTTACGAAAATATATTTGTTCTCCATCTTAGTTCAGTACTGCAATTTGCGTAATTTTATATCGTGTATAGGTTGAAACCTATTATTGCAAGTTACTAAATAAAAGAATGAACAAAGTGCAGTTGCCTGAAAAAAAGCTGGTTGTTTTCTTTGATGGAGAATGTAATCTATGTAACCGATCCATTCAGTTTATTTTAAAAAGAGATCGTAAAGACCGCTTCAGATTTGCTTCTTTACAAGGCTCAACAGCCAAATCTCTGCTTGCAGATTTTGTTCAGGATATTGAACTAAATAAAAGCATTATTTTATTGGAGAATGGTCGTTTTTACCAACGATCTGATGCTGCACTAAGAATAGCAAAACATCTTGATGGCTTTTGGCCTTTACTGTACGGATTTATGATTATACCCACATTTATAAGAAATACATTGTATAATTATATTGCTCGGAACAGGTATAAGTGGTTTGGCAAGGCAGACCATTGTCTTATACCTGCACCAGAGCTTGATCATAAGTTTTTAACTTAAGTATGCTAACCTTATAAGTAAATTCGCAAAATAAACTCAGCATAATAAACAAGAGGCTAGCTATGATTTAGTTTGTTATCGTATCTTCTCGGTCTGCTTTTTCTACTTTATAATAATCATACAAGCTCCAGATCAATAAGATTACCCCTAAAGCAAGGAAAGGATACTTTATAAGGTTTGGTCCGTCATTGAAACAGATTACTGTAATAAATAGTGCTGCAACGCTCAATCTTTCTTTTTTGTCTTTTATCGTTTTCATAATGATTTGGTTTTATACTTTTTCTCATTAGTATGTGAAAACCTAAAACGTTACAATAAGATTGAAAGAAATTATTTTCCTGTATTGGCAGGATCTAAATACCGTTTACTATAAGTAATTCCCATTAAATCGTAACGCTTAAATTGTGCTTTTAGGCGATTTAAAAAATCTGGATAGTTTTTTTGCTCTTTTGGAGACCACTGCATTTCACTTAATGCATCTATACGTGGAAAAATCATGTATTCTACCTTAGCAGGATTGGCAATGTATTCAGACCATAAATTTCCCTGTGCTCCCCAGATATATTTTGCTTGTTCGGCATTCAGCTCTGCGGGTACAGGATCGTATTTATAAACTGTCTCTAAGGGCAGGTATTTCGCTGCAGTTAAGCTATCTTCTTTACTAAACTGGCCATGGTTTAAATAAAGTTTTTCTTCAGGGCTCATGATTACTTTTTGCTTAACCTTTGCTGCTGCAACACCGCCTTTTTCACCTCTCCAGCTCATGACTACAGCATTAGGCGCTAAACCTCCGTCTAAGATTTCATCCCAGCCAATAATGGTCTTGCCCTTACTGTTCACAAATTTCTCTATGCGATGTATAAAGTAACTTTGCAAAGCAACCTCATCTTTGATTCCTTTTTCTGCCATGATTTTCTGTGTCTCTGCTGATTGTTTCCACCATACTTTAGAGGCTTCATCGCCGCCAATATGGATGTATTGAGAGGGGAACAGGTTTATGACTTCTGTTAATACATCTTCTAAAAAAGAAAATGTTTTTTCGGTAGGCTGTAGCACGTTGTTGTACTTGTTCATCATTCCCCAAGTTTCGGCCACTTGGTATTTTTTATTAGGTTCAGTTCCCAGTTCTGGATAAGCTGCCAAAGCTGCCATACTATGCGCTGGCATCTCAATTTCAGGAATAATGGTAATGTATCTGTCGGCAGCATATTTGATTACATCTCTAATCTCATCTTGGGTATAGAAACCACCATGGCGAATGCCATCGGTTTTAATTACAGCGTTAGCAGGTGTAATTTTTACCTCATTAGGTAAAACCTGATACTTAATGTTCTCATTGCCTTTTCCTGGCCAAAGACCAATGATACTACCATTACGCCATGCGCCAATCTCGGTTAGTTTAGGGTATTTCTTGATTTCAATTCTCCAGCCATGATCATCGGTTAAATGCCAATGAAAGTAATTCATTTTATGTAGTGCAAGATAATCGATGTATTGCTTTACAAAATCTACATTAAAAAAATGACGGCTTACATCTAAATGCATGCCACGGTAACTAAAACGAGGATAATCGGTAATGACTAGAGAAGGGACGGTTAATGTTTGTGCTTTAGCAGTTGGCAATAATTGTATTAAGGTTTGGATGCCATAAAAAATACCTCTTGATGAAGAAGACCAGATTGAAATGTGTGTATTGCTGGTAAATAATTCATATTGATCTGGGTTTTCTGAATAGCCATTGCTAACACCTAACCTAATGGTATTGGTTCTTTTGCTTTTTGCAGCACTGCTCTCTGTATCTAAATTGTATTTTAGATTGCGATTGTATTTTAGGGTTATGCCATAGTATTTTTGCACATAATCTTTTAAGTAGATTGCAATATTGGCAATAGAATCGTGGGCTATGATTTCTGTTTGCGAATTAATTTTAAAAGGTAGCGAATTTTCCTTTTTAACGCTTACAGGTTTAGGAATAATATTTACTTGTGCTGCTGACCATAATACACTGGCCAACATTAATCCGGTCAATACTAATTTCTTCATATTCAAAAATAGTATTTATTTATTGGCATACAATTGTTGTTTGAATGTTTTTGATGTTTTATGCGGTTTTCTGCAATAATTAGATTTCTCTTGAAAATTATTACATTGGCGAGCAAACAAAAAAAGCCTCGACTAAGTCGAGGCTTTATGATTTGATGGTTAGTTAGAGATTAGCCTTTAGCTTTTTTCTCTTCACCTTCCATTTGAGATTTCAATTGTGCTAGAACATCTAGATCACCTAATGTAGATTTCTCTACTGAATCTTTCACTTTTTTAACTGCTGAGTTAGCTGCTTTAGCTTCTTTTTTCTTAGCTGCTTTTTCTTCAGCTACGGCTTCAGCTTTAGCTTCTTCCCAAATACGAGCGTGAGAAACTACGATACGTTTAGCATCTTTGTTAAACTCGATGATTTTGAAATCAGCAACTTCTTCTGCTTTTAATACAGAACCATCTTCTTTAGCCATGTGTTTTGTTGGTACAAAACCTTCAACTCCGTATGGTAATGCAATTACAGCACCTTTATCAGTTACTTTAATTACTGTACCTTGGTGAATTGAATCTAAAGTGAAGATCGTTTCGAAAGTATCCCAAGGGTTTTCCTCTAATTGTTTGTGACCTAAAGATAATTTGCGGTTCTCAACATCAAGTTCTAGAACTACAACATCTAATGTATCACCAACTTTGGTAAACTCGTTAGGGTGATTGATTTTTTTGCTCCAAGAAAGATCAGAAATGTGGATTAATCCGTCAATTCCTTCTTCAATTTCAACAAATACACCAAAGTTAGTCATGTTTTTAACAACAGCTTGGTGTTTGCTTCCAACTGGATATTTCTCAGCAACATTTTGCCATGGATCTTGCGTTAATTGTTTAATACCCAAGCTCATTTTGCGCTCATCGCGGTCTAAAGTTAATACTTCAGCTTCGATTTCATCACCAACTTTTAAGAACTCTTGTGGAGAACGTAAGTTTTGTGACCAGCTCATTTCTGAAACGTGGATTAAACCTTCAACACCTGGGATGATTTCTAAGAAAGCACCGTAATCTGCAACAGTTACGATTTTACCTTTTACTTTAGAACCAACTTGGATAGCTGAATCTAAATTCTCCCAAGGATGAGAAGTTAATTGTTTTAAACCTAAAGCGATACGTTTTTTCTCGTCATCAAAGTCTAAAACAACCACGTTGATTTTTTGATCTAATGACAATACTTCTTTAGGGTGGTCTATACGGCCCCAAGAAATATCAGTGATGTGCAATAA
>DDEP01000200.1 GCA_002336465.1 Pedobacter sp. UBA1951 | reverse complement strand
GCAGTTACAGGTGGCAAACTAAACAAAACAGCCTGTATGCCATTATCTACCTGTTTGATTAAATGCTCAATATCTGCTCTACCACCTTCAAAAGTTAAACGAGCATCTGTTCTTGGATCATTAATTTTTAATATTGGTGCAAGTATAAGCTCTTGTAGAATACTAACATCTAATAGATTAACAGGATCATTAATAATAGATTCTGGTTTTATTCTTAGTTTGTACCAACCCGAAGGCAGGTACATATTCATTTCGTGCAATTGTTGAGGCAGATCATAGCCATCTAATTTTTCAACCGAAAAATGTTTAGTTATTTGATGGATAAATTCCTTTTCCGTTAAATCTGCTAAATCTCTTACCAAGCGATAAAAAGGCAGTATTTTTACTTCCTCCGTATCCATATAAACGGTTGAGAAATAATTATAATCAGCCGTTTTACTTTCGCCGTTAAGCATACGTTTTTGTCTGCACATTTTAGCCATAGAAGCTGCTCTATGATGCCCATCTGCAATATAAACTTGCTCTATATCTGCAAAAGTTTTAATGAATGTTTCTACATCTTTATGATCTGTTACAACCCATATTTTATGCACAGAAGTATCATTAAAAGAAAAATCAATTTCAGGAGATTTTAACAGATAATCATTGATGAGTTTATTGATGAGCTGATTTTTATGATAAGTGATCAAAACAGGATTTGCATCTAGATTGCTTTGCTGTATATATTCTGCCAAAGCTTTTTCTCTACGCTCAACGGTGTTTTCATGCTTTTTGATATTCCCTTTAAAATATTCGTCTATATGGGTTAATGTCCATATACCTGTTTGTTTAATCCCATTATGTTCTACCTGATAAATATAGATGGCTGGTTTTTCTTCAAAAATCAATGTACCGTTATCGATAAACTGTTCTAGATTTTCGCTGATTTTTTTATAAATCAATTCTGTTCTAGATCCTCGCAAATAAAGATGATCTAATTCGGGACTGATAAGATGCAAGAAATTATGTTCGTTTTCAGACAAAATAAGTTTTGCCTGTCCTGTGCTATAATCATCTAGCGGACGGGTAACCACTCTTGTTAAAAGAGTTTGGGTTGGTTTTAAAGCCTTAAAAGCTTTGATTACCGGCATTGTTTTTATATTGGTTAGATTTTTCTAAGATAATATCCTTTATGCTTGCTTGCAATATATTCTTATAAAAAAACCTCCGGCTCGACCGAAGGTTTTTAAAAATCAAATATTTAAATCTTTATCCTTTAAAATGATTGATGATTAAATTAGCTAATTCTTCGCCAATACGCTCTTGGGCTTCGTTGGTAGAAGCGCCTATGTGCGGTGTTAACGATATTTTAGGATGGCTTAAGATAGCTTTGTTAGGTGTTGGTTCGTTTTCAAATACATCTAAACCCGCAAAAGCAACTTTTCCACTGTCTAATGCAGCGATCAGTGCTTGCTCATCAATCGTTCCACCTCGTGAGCAGTTAACAATACCTACGCCTTTTTTCATCTGGTTGAAAGCTTCGGCATCTAATATCGGTTTATCTGCAAATGGAGTATGTAACGAGATGAAATCGCTGTTTTTGATCACTTCTTCAAGCGATACGGTCTGTACCGGAATATCAACTTGAATTCCCTGAGTTAAATTCAAAGTAATTTTACCATTAAAAGGATAAAGGTCATAAGCCAGAACATTCATACCTAATCCCAAGGCTATGGTAGCTGTTTCACGTCCTATACGTCCGAAACCAATAATTCCTAAGGTTTTGCCTCTTAGCTCAATACCTTTGGCATAAGCCTTTTTAAGCGCATTAAAATTTGTATCGCCCTCAACTGGCATCTTACGATTAGAATCCTGCAAGAACCGAACTCCGGTAAATAAATGAGAAAATACCAATTCTGCTACGGAAAGCGAAGAAGCCGCAGGTGTGTTTACTACTGCAACGCCCTTACTACGTGCATATTCAACATCGATATTATCCATACCTACACCGCCCCTACCAATCAGTTTGATATTAGGGCAAGCATCTATTAGTTCTTTTCTGATCTTGGTTGCACTACGTACCGTTATGGCATCGTAATTTTTTAAAGCCTCGGCAAGTTGATCCTGTGCTACAGTTTCAGTATCTACCGTAAATCCGGCCTGTTCTAAAAGTTGTTTCCCAAGCGGGTCAATGCCATCATTGGCCAGTATCTTGATCATAAGATTATTTGTATTTTTCTTCGAAACTTTGCATTAATTCAACTAAAGCGTGTACGCTTGTAATTGGCAGGGCATTGTACATAGAAGCTCTAAAACCTCCTACGCTTCTGTGACCTTTTAACCCTTCAAAACCATTTTCATCCGCATATTTTAAAAACGGTTTTTCTAGCTCAGGGTTTTCCATTACAAAGCAAACATTCATTCTCGAGCGATCCTCAACTGCACAAGCTCCT
The DNA here is from genome assembly GCA_002336465.1 of Pedobacter sp. UBA1951. Taxonomy (GTDB): domain Bacteria; phylum Bacteroidota; class Bacteroidia; order Sphingobacteriales; family Sphingobacteriaceae; genus Pedobacter. The sequence goes on along the minus strand of DDEP01000200.1, from coordinate 17,184 downwards.
TTAAAAAGAGAGTTTCTGTCTATTTCTGTATAAAGCGCTCTGGCTTTAGCTATATTTTCTTTTTCCATTTCTGCTACACCACCTTTAGATCTTAACCATCTAAGGTTTAGCATTGCGGTATATATAGAGAACACAGGCGGCGTATTGTACATAGAACCACCTTCAATATGTAATCTATAATCTAACATAGAAGGAATAGATCTACCTGTTTTACCTAAGATTTCATCTTTTACAATAACAATGGTCAATCCTGCCGGGCCAATATTTTTTTGTGCTCCTGCATAGATCAGGTCATATTTTGAGACATCGATAGGACGGCTCATGATATCTGAAGACATATCGCAAACAACAGGAACATTTACCTCTGGTAAATCAAATAACTCTGTACCATAGATGGTATTATTTGATGTATAGTGGAAATAAGCACTATCTACCGGAACTTCAAAGTTTTTTGGTATAAAAGAATAATTAGAATCTTTTGATGAAGCCACTACATTTGCTGTACCAAAATTCTTTACTTCTTTAATTGCTTTATTTGCCCAAACACCGGTATCTAAGTAAGCAGCGCTCTTGCCCTCTGGTAATAAATTCATAGGAACCATAGCAAATTGCATACTTGCTCCACCTTGCAATAATAAAACCGAATATCCTGAAGGAACATTCAATAATTCTTTAACTAAGGATACCATTTCGCTTACTACAGCTTCAAACTCAGGTGTACGATGGGAAATTTCAAGGATAGATAAACCATCTTTAAAATCTAAAACTGCCTGTGAAGCCTGTTTGAATACTTCTTGCGGTAAAATACATGGACCAGCACCAAAATTATGTCTCATTTTTATTGAATTTTTATGCTGTAAATGTAAGTTTTTTGTATCTAAATCCTATTGATTTTTAAACTTTAAAATCAATTTTAAATTAAGCTGACGGCCTGTTAGATAATTAGGAACGGCAAACTGATTGTTATCAACATCTTTAAGCCATAAATAAGATACAGTATTATTGATATTGAGCAGGTTAAATACTTCTGCGTATAAGGTAAATGAGCTAAAATATTTAGCTAATGCTTTAGGTTTATGGGTAGCATTTTTATCGAGAAAATCCTTAGAAAAGCCAATATCTACTCTTCTGTATGCGGGGATATAATAGTTGTCTGAGTAGATTTTATCCTGTGGAGAACCTACGGGTAAACGTGAGCCATATAAAGCATTGATATGAACTTTATACGTAGGGCTTCGCAGTAAACGATCCTGAAAAAATACCGAGAAATTTACCCTTTGATCTGTAGGGCGTTTTAAATAACCCGGATATACTGTGGTAATTTGCCCGTTTGCATCTTTCTTTTCATAAGAATCGCCAATGATATCTTGATCAGCTTTCATAAGCGATAAACGAAAATAAGACACCAAGTCTTTTACAAATTCGCCACCAACACTAAAATCTATACCATAGGTGCGAGCTTTAGCTATATCATAAGGCAGATATTTAATACGGATGTTATCTACTGCATAAGGTATCATCCGGTCTGCATATTTATAATAAGCTTCTGAAGTAAAGGTTAGTTTGGTGCCCAAGCCGTAAAATCCGTAATCGTAGCCTGCAGCAAAGTTATAAGATCGTTGTGCTTTTTGTTTTAAATTGAGTTCGCCATCAACAGTTCTAATGCTCCTGTAGCTCGGATTCTGTTGGTAAATACCAGCCGTAAAATGCCAGAATTTATTTTCGGTAGGTCTATATCCAATCAACAATCTCGGACTGAACAATATCTCTCCACTTAAAGAGTTGTAATTTAAGCGTGTACCAAATTGTAAATCTGTTTTTTCAGTCAGTTCATAAATATCCTGTATATAGCCACTAACGGTATGAATGGTGAGTTGGTTTTCAGTAAAAACTGTATTGGGAATATATAGTTTGTTGCCATTATTAGGTAGAATGTACCCTGCTGAATCGATGTAAGAATATTCGTTTAGATCATCTTTATAGCTGTTCTGTTCAAATCTTACACCTGCTGAAAGATCATGTTTTTTAAGCTGTTTTTCAAATTTTAGCTCGGTACTTGCCAAGCGAGAATTAAGATTATTACGTGCATAATTGTAGTAGCCTCCTATACCTCTATTTACTTTAACCGTACCAAATGTATCACCATTAAAATTAGGGTCTATCTCGTCAAAAATATAGGCACCATCTATATCAAAACGCTCTCTCTCTATCGTTTCAAAATAGCTATTGATCCATTTTAAGGTTGTGTTTTTATTAATGGCATAAACAGCAGTAACAGCACCACCAAATAAGTTATAATTGTCTATTTCCTGTCCCTCGTAATCAATCTTAAGCCTTAAAGGGGTTTCTAATGTACCAAATACAGTTTCTCTACTTTGTGGTACCAATTTAAACCTGCCCGAATTAAAATTAAGCAATGTATTTATACTGAGTTTAGAAGAAATATTTTGTTGCCATAGCAACTGAATATCATGAAATTGAGGTCTATAACTTCCCTTTTCATCCTGTGTGCTCAAGATATTGCTGTTATCTTTAAAACGATAGCCAAGCAATGCAAAGCCCTTGCGGTATGGACGTTTAACTGTAGCAGATGCTCCAAGTAATCCTGCAGTAACCATTACTTGATTGCTATCTGGTTTATCATAATGGATATCTAAAACCGACGAAAGTTTATCTCCATATTTAGCACCAAAACCACCTGCAGAAAAACGTGCTCTGCTTACAAAATCTGGATTAACAAATGACAAACCTTCTTGTTGGCCGTTTCTTACCAATACAGGCCTGTTAATTTCTATATCGTTGATATAAATGAGGTTTTCATCAAAATTACCTCCTCGTACACTATATTGCGAACTCAGTTCATTATTGGTAGATACACCAGGTAAAGTTTTAAGTATGGCTTCAAAATTGCCACTAACAGATGGTAAAGAAGGCATGGCATTAACAGAAATAGCAGTACTGTTAGACAATCTATTTTGCTTGTTCTGTATTTTTACTTCATCTAATTCTTTTACATCGGGTTTTAAGATGATGTTCCGCTTAACGATTGCTCCTTTATTCTCTAAAAATTTAACTTGCTCTGTTTTATATCCAGCAATGCTAAATCTTAAAGTAAAGGAAGATAAGCGGGAAGTAATTTCATACTTGCCATTTGCATCTGTAGATGTTTTCCCTGCAAGCCCTACTAAACTTACCGATACTCTTTCTAGTGGTTTATTTTGTTCATCATAAACCACGCCACTAATTTTAATTAGGGTTTGGGCATTTACAGGTAAGATAAATGCTGCACATAAAAAAATAGATATCAATAGCCTGCTGAGCATTTAAGCAGATTGGGTGTGTGTATCAACGTTTTTAAGGTCTGCTATCATTTGCGAGGGGCTTTCTGCCGCAAATACCGCATTTCCGGCAACAAAAGCATTGGCACCAGCTTTGATCAGGCTTTCTATATTTTGCATACCTACCCCACCATCTACTTCAATAATTAAGTTTGGATTAATTGATAAAGCCATTTGCTTAAGCTCTGCTACTTTATTTAAAGTTTGTGGTATAAATTTTTGCCCTCCAAAACCTGGATTTACCGACATAACCAATACCAAATCTAATTCTGATAAAATGTCTTTCAATAAGCTTACCGAAGTATGAGGGTTTAAGGCCACTCCTGCTTTACATCCTACCGATTTGATCAATTGCACCGAGCGATGTAAATGTGTACAGGCTTCGTAATGTACGGTAATGATATCTGCTCCAGATTTGGCAAATTCAGGTATGTATCTATCTGGATCTACAATCATTAAATGTACATCAAAAGGCTTTTTAGCATATTTTTTAGCCGCACTGATTACAGGAAAGCCAAAAGATATATTAGGTACAAATACACCGTCCATTACATCTACATGGAACCAATCTGCTTCTGAAGCATTGATCATTTCTACATCGCGTTGTAAATTGGCAAAATCTGCCGAAAGTATAGATGGGGCAATTATGTGTTTCATCTTTATTCTGTATTCGTATCTCTTATTTTTTTAATATTTTCCAATTCAATCACATCAATCTGGTCTTTTGGTCTGTTTGATGCTTTTTTTGCTTCAATTAGTTGATTAATATGAAGAAAAGGTACTTCCACATCATATATAGAAGCTATTGAGGCCATTTGTAGAGAACGTTCAAATCCATATTCCTCAAGTCCCTTTACAGATGTCATCATATCTAATCTCATACCATTTGTTAGGTTAAAATCTGTCCATCCTGGTACAAAAGTCATATTCTCTATAGGAGGAAAATCACCTACTTTACATTCCTTAAGGGCTTTTCTTAGATTTTTACGGTTATCTGGGCTGTCTTCTATCCACATATCTATATCTGCCGTTGTACGTAAGAAGCCATGAAGATTAGTTGCCACTCCACCCACCATAATAAACCTTACGTTGTTTTTATTGAACGACCGCCAGATAGTTAAAATCTCATCATCAAAAACATCCATTATAATTTGTCTTTATGAACAATCTTTGCAGACTTTAACATTAAGCCCATTTTCATTAGCTTGGTCATCATATGAAAACGTTCAGTATAGGTACTATTTAAGGCACTGAGCCTCAAATCTTGTTCTGCCTTGCCATAATTAGGCATAGGTTCTTCTACCTTACTTTTTTTAGTTTTCATAATGCAAGTTACGAAAACATTTAGCAACATAGAAAAATTGCATGTGATGTAAATACAAAAAAACCGGGTTAGCCTTAAACCCGGTTTTTTTATTAAAATTAGAAATATCTAATTAACCTTGCGGAGCCGCAGGTGCATTATCTTGTTTCGCTTCTGGTCTTGGTGGACGAGGCAATAAAACCTTACGAGAAAGTTTCAATTTACCTTGTTTGTCTACATCCAATAACTTCACTTCTACAATATCACCTTCTTTGAATACGCCATCCATTGTTTCAAGACGTTTCCAGTCTATTTCAGAAATGTGCAATAGACCATCTTTACCTGGCATAATCTCAACGAAAGCACCAAATGGCATAATCGATTTTACTTTACCAGTATAGATTTCGCCAATTTCAGGTTTAGAAGCAATAGCTTTGATACGAGCTACAGCAGCATCAATAGAAGCTTTGTTATCAGCAAATACCTCAACAATACCTTTGTTATCTACTTCTTCAATAGAAATAGTAGCGCCAGTTTCGCGTTGCATTTCTTGGATAATTTTACCACCTGGGCCAATTACCGCACCAATAAATTCTTTATCGATAGTTAATGAAACGATGCGAGGTGCATGAGGTTTGTAATCTGCAGCAGGCTCGCTGATGGTTTTCTTCATTTCATTTAAAATGTGCAAACGACCATCTTTAGCCTGATTTAAAGCTTTAGTTAATACTTCGTATGATAAACCATTGATTTTTAAGTCCATTTGGCAAGCTACAATACCATTTTCAGTACCGGTAACTTTAAAGTCCATATCACCTAAGTGATCTTCATCACCTAAAATATCAGATAAGATCGCATACTTACCACTTTTCTCATCGGTAATTAAACCCATTGCAATACCAGATACCGGAGCTTTGATTTTAATACCTGCATCCATCAATGCCAAAGTACCAGCACAAACAGTAGCCATTGAAGAAGAACCATTAGATTCTAAGATATCGGAAACGATACGGATAGTATATGGATTTTCATTGGCATCAGGCAATACTTTCTTTAAAGAACGCATGGCTAAATTACCGTGACCAATTTCTCTACGTCCGGCACCTCTGTTAGGTCTAACTTCGCCTGTTGAGAAACCAGGGAAATTATAGTGCAATAAAAACTTGCTGTAGCCATTCAAGAAAGCGCCATCAATCATTTGCTCATCATCTTTGCTACCTAAAGTAACCGATGTTAATGATTGGGTTTCGCCACGGGTAAATACCGCCGAACCGTGAGCAGCAGGCAAATAACCTACTTCGCTCCAAATTGGACGGATTTGAGTAGTACTACGACCATCTAAACGAATACCTTCATTTAACAATAAGTTACGTACTGCATCATACTGTACATCATGGAAATAATGTTTAGCTAATGCTTTGGTCAAATCTTCTGTATCTTCAGGGAAAGCGTCTAATACTTCATTAATAATGGCTGTGAAACCTTCAGAACGCTCATCTTTACCTAAGCCAGATTTAGCAATAGCATAAACTCTGTCATAAGTTTCTGCATAGATTTTTTCTTTTAAAGCCTCATCATGGTTTTCGTGGTTGTACTCACGTTTAACAGTTTTACCAGTTTCTTTAGTTAACTCTAACTGTACAGCACATTGAACTTTGATTGCATCATGTGCAAATTTCAAAGCCTCAACCATTTCTTCTTCCTGAATTTCGTTAGCTTCGCCTTCAACCATTACAATATCATTAGCAGAACCTGCAACAATAAATTCTAAAGTAGCTCTTTCAAGATCGCTTAGATAGGGATTGATTACCAATTTACCATCAATCTTAGCTACACGAACTTCTGAAATGGGTCCATTAAAAGGGATATCTGATACAGATAGCGCTGCTGATGCAGCTAAACCTGCTAAACAATCAGGCATTATATTTTTATCTGCAGAAATTAAAGAGATCATTACCTGTGTATCAGCATGATAATCTTCAGGGAATAACGGGCGTAAAGCTCTATCAACCAAACGAGAAATCAATACCTCGTAATCAGATAATCTCGCTTCACGGCGTAAAAAACCACCCGGAATACGACCAGTAGCAGCATACTTTTCTTGGTAATCTACCGATAAAGGTAAAAAGTCTGTTCCTGGTTTAGCATCTTTAGCGGCTACTACTGTTGCTAGCAACATGGTATCACCCATTTTTACCACTACTGAACCATTAGCTTGTTTAGCCAGTTTACCGGTTTCAATTTCTACAATTCTTCCATCGCCTAAATCGAACGATTTTTTTATAACATTCATCTAAAAAAAATTATGGTGTGTTTCCTCTTTTTGCACACCGGTTTATGTAACATTTATTTGTTTTGCAAAGCAAAAAAGCCACCCTTCTTAGCGGATGGCTTTTACTGATAAAAGCTTTTATTTTATGATATCTCTTAGCTGTAAAGCTTTAATGATAGCACGATAACGCCCAATATCTTTTTTGTAAAGGTAAGCTAAAATACCACGACGTTTACCTACTAATTTTTGTAGTGCTAACTGAGTAGAGAAATCTTTACGATTTTTCTTTAAGTGCTCAGTTAAGTGAGCAATACGGTAAGTAAACAAAGCAATTTGACCTTCTGCAGAACCAGTGTTAGCTGCTGCACCGCCGTGTTGTTGAAAAATTTCGGCTTTCTTTTCTGAACTTAAATACATTACTTGAATAATATTAAAGTGTTTATAAAATTAATTAATTGGTTGCAAAGTTAAACTATTTCCTGTTTTTATACAATAACAAAATCACATATTTGTCAATATCTAAGGGTTTGATAATCAGATTTCAATTCTCATGAGTTGGTTAGTCTCAAAAACAAAGTATTTAGGTTATGTTTGGTAACCTCATGTTAAAGGTTTTCTACCTAATCAACAACAAATACTTACATTTGCAGCATGATAAAGAACGAATTCAGCATTTTTGAAAGCGAGCTAAACGTACGTCCAGATGATATCGATATGTTTAACCATGTGCATAACAGCAAGTACTTAGATTATGTACTGGCGGCACGTTATGAGCAAATGGAAAAATTCTATGGAATGAGCTGGGAAAAATTTGCTGAAATGGGTTACGGTTGGGTAGTTGCAAAAGTTACCATTTCGTTTAAGAGAGCTTTAAAAATGGGCGATAAAATGCTTATACGTACCGGCATATTAGAAATGAACGAAAAAGGCAGTAACGTACAGTTCGAAATTATCAATCGAACTACTGGAAAAGTAGCCTCTGATGGTGTTTTTGAATATGTAATGATTGATTTGAAAACACAGCGCTCGTGCAAGGTTACTCCCGAAATGATAGCAGCTTATAGCATATAAACCTGTTTTTACAACCGGTTAATTTTTTATCAACACAATATTGCCCTTAAAAATATTTTACTATTTTTGAGGTGTTAAATACTACGAAACATGAAGTTTTTCGCAGTCCGTATACATTAGCTTAGCAGCAAGGACTCCATTCTCTACTTACAAATTTCATCCGCTAAGATTTTAGCGTCGAGGTTATTATTTATACATTTTTATTTTTTATGACAACTATAAACGAGGCCAAAGGTGGCTTATCGAATTTTTTCGCGATTTTAAAACAATCCCTAAAGGGAGAAGAAATAGATTATACTTCAATCAATATTAAAAGAGCTATCATACTTTTAGCTATCCCTATGATGTTGGAAATGATGATGGAATCGGTTTTTGTACTGGTTGACCTCTATTTTGTAGGGCACTTGCCCAACAGCAGTGTGGCCATTCAGATTGTAGGCTTAACAGAATCTGTTTTAACCATTATCTATTCGTTGGCAATGGGCATAGGTATGGCAGCAACAGCAGTAGTTGCACGCCGTATAGGCGAAAAAGACCCTGTTGCAGCCGCTAAAGCAGGTATGCAAACCATTTTTATTGCTTTATCTATCAATTTGCTTATTAGCATAAGTGGTTTGCTTTTTGCCAAAGATATTTTATTGTTAATGGGTGCTACAGAAAGTACCGCTAACGAAGGCAAGTTATTTGTACAGATCATGATGGGCAGCAGTATGGTTATCATGTTGCTTTTCTTGATCAACGGTATTTTTAGAGGAGCAGGCAATGCCGCAATTGCTATGCAAAGTTTATGGATAGCCAATATCATAAACATTACGCTATGCCCTTTGTTGATCAGAGGTTTAGGGCCAATACCTGCTTTAGGTTTAACAGGAGCAGCTTTGGCAACAGCCATCGGACGCGGTATTGGTGTAATGTACCAAATCTATCATTTAAGTAAAGGCAGCAACAATCTACAAGTAAAATTAGCCTATTTAAAACCACGCTGGAACCAGATCAAAGCTATTATTAAGGTAGCCGCACCGGGTATCTTTCAATTTGTTATCGCATCATGCAGCTGGATATTTTTAGCAGAACTGGTAGCGACTACAGGTGGCGATAATGGATCAGCAGGGTACCAAACCGCATTAAGACTGATGATGTTCTTTATGCTACCTGCATGGGGCTTAAGCAACGCAGCAGCAACATTGGTTGGGCAAAACATGGGCGCACATCATTTTGAAAGAGCCGAAAACTCGGTTAAAATAACCGCTAAGTACACCATTATTTTTATGGGCATAGTTACGTTATTGTTCTTAACCTGTGGTTCTTTATTTGCTTCAATCTTTACCAACGATAAAGAAGTGATCAGTGTTGCCACACAAGCGCTCCGCATTTTAAGTTACGGTTTTGTAATTTATGGTATAGGTATGGTTTTAACCAGTGCCTTTAATGGTGCTGGCGACACGCTTACACCTACCAAAATTAACATCGTAGCTTTCTGGTTATTCCAAATCCCTTTTGCTTATATATTAGCTAAGCATTTTAACATGGGACCTACAGGTGTTTTTATTGCTATACCTGTTACCGAAGTAGGGATTTCCATAGTAGCTTTCTATATATTCAGAACTGGTAAATGGAAACAAGTTAAAGTATAATGTTTTAAGAAGGTTGCCCGAGAATTTGGGCAACCTCTTATTTTAATATCGCCTGCATTTTTTGGTAAACCTCACTTCCTCTTAAATTCAAAGCAATAATTTTTCCTTTAGGATCAAGTAAAAAATTTTGTGGTATGGAGCGTATTCCATAAGTATCAGATATTTTTCTAAGCAATTCTTGCGGAACGATTACATTGGTGTAAGGCAATTTATCTTCATTGAGTGCTTTGATCCAATTCTGTTTGCTCTTATCAATAGAAACACCTATAATTTCAAAGTTCTTGCTTCTAAAAGTTTGGTAGGCCTTGATAAGATTAGGGCTTTCTGCCCTACATGGTCCGCACCAACTTGCCCAAAAATCTAACAATATATATTTTCCTTTATACTGATTTAATGAAACGAGATTACCATTTACATCGGGTAGATCAAATGCTGGAGCTAAAGCTCCAATAGCCGTGCCTGAATTAAACACCCGGTTAGCCAACCACTCTGCATAAATATATTGCTTGCCTGTATTGCTCAATAAATTGTAAATATCGTTACTAACATCCCGTATCAAAGGAAAATTGGTATAAGCTACATAAGCAGGAACAAAAGATGAAGGATTACGTTTAGTATGTGTAATTATGATTTCCCTAATCTTAAACTTTTCTACTACGATTTTCTCTTCTAGTAGATTAACCTTTTTAGCATCCTTTGCTTTTAATGCTTTTTGATGAGCCATGTTTAGATCGCTCCATGTTTTATATTCGGTGTTAAGTTTATTCATTACATCATTATACTCATCTTGCAAAAGTGTGCCAGCCGCTGTTAATCTGGTAAGTGAATCTTTATGTGCCTTAACAGTTAACATCCCCTCACTTACAATGACCTTCCCTCCCATACCAAAACCTATTTTTTTGCCATTTTTATTGGTAATCTTTAAGCTCAGCATACACAATTGTGGTTTAGAAAGATTTACACGATAAGTAAATTTTTCGTTCTCAATCAAAGCAGAATCTACACGTGTATGTTTGGTAGTGGTGTCTTCAAACAGGATATATAACATATCTTTTCGAACACCTTTTACTGTTCCTGTTACCACACAGTTCTGACCCGTATTTTGTTTAATTGAAACAAAATTTAGTGCACCTGCTCCAAACAAGATGCATACAATTAAAGCTTTTAAATTCATTGTTTTGTAGTGTTTGATTTTTATTCTTTTTACATATCTAAGTCTCTCTTCCTTTTTCTCTTATTTAAAGTTATTAAAAAACATTTTTAAACTAAAAAATTAGTTAAAAAATAAACTCAAACAGAGAAGACTTGTTTTTTTGAAAAAATGTAAATTCGAAGCCTTAAGATACACTAACATGAATGTTATCCTCGCTTCTACTTCTACCCTTTATGGAGGGAATTATCTGGAATACCTAAAAGATGAAATTGCATTGCTTTTTAAAGAAATTGATGAGGTTATTTTTATACCCTATGCAAGGCCAAGTGGAATTAGCCATGAAGAATATACGGCTAAAGCTGCAGTTTTTTTTAACACGATGAATATTCAAGTAAAAGGCTTACATGAATTTAATCGACCTGAAAAAGCTTTAAATGAAGGCAAAGCCTATTTTACTGGAGGAGGCAATACTTTTCTGTTGGTTAAAACCTTACATGAATTAGGGCTAATGAATGTATTGCGCGACAATGTGCTGAGTGGAAAGCCTTATCTAGGATGTAGTGCCGGTTCTAACATCGGTGGGTTAAACATGAAAACCACCAACGATATGCCAATCGTTTACCCGCCTTCATTCGATTGTATGGGCTTGGTACCTTTCAATCTCAATCCGCATTATTTAGATCCTCATCCCGAAATTAAACACAATGGAGAAACAAGAGAAACTAGGATATTGGAATTTTTAACTCAAAACAAAACCAAAGTTGTAGGTTTAAGAGAAGGAAATTGGATCCGTATAAAAGGAGATGCAATAGCTGTTGAAGGAACTGAGCTTACTCGAATATTCGAAAACGACCGTCCTCCTTATGAAATATCCCCAGGGTCATTGCTTTAGTTTCAGTTCATACCCTAGCAAGTTTTGCCTTTTTATCAGATTGTAAAGTAAGATAATATAGTATCTTCATGTAAAGCTTTCCCCTAACCTATTGCACCATTGTATTTTTATGTTTAAAAAAATATTGAATGCGTTCATTTTAAACTCATAACATCCAGCCTTATATAATAAGTAAAAGCAATTCATTTAAAATAAGCTTGTATAAGTTATTTCAAACAGCAAATATTCTATATAGTCTTTAATATTTTACAATTTAAAAACTCAATATAATCATTTCTTATTTTTAATTAGTCTAAATAATTATAGATTTGTAGCATGAAAATATTCAAGCTACCCCTTTTAATGCTTTTACTTATTAGTTTTTGTGCCAATGCGCAACAAGTTACCGTAAAAGATATAGCAGGCAGAACAATAAGCCTGAAAAAACCGGCAAAAAAAATATTGCTTGGCGAAGGCAGAGATATCATTACCTTAAACATCCTTGATCCTAATCCAACAAGCTTATTAGGCGCTTGGTCTGGGGATTTCAAAAAAAACTTAGAATACCAAGATTATAAAAGCAAATTTCCATCCATTGAAAAAATACCTGTGGTTGGACAGAATGCAGAAACTTTTTCAGTAGAAAAAGCAATAGCCGCAAAACCTGATCTTGCTGTTTTTGCCATTAAAGGGCACGGACCCGGGCAAGCTAACAAAGAAACTATAGCACAATTACAAGCCGCAGGCATACCTGTTGTGTTTATAGATTTTAGAATGAATCCATTTAAAAACACCATTCCTAGCATACAGATCTTAGGAAAGCTTCTTAACAGAGAGAAAAAAGCAAATGAATTTATAGCTTTTTACCAAAGCGTTAAAAACAGAATTGCAACACGCATTGCAAAGGCTAAGCCAGCAAGACCAAAAGTATTTATAGATATGAAAGCGGGTACTGCCGAAAATCAGTTTTCAACCGCGGGAAAAGGCAACCTCACTCCTTTTGTTAATCTTGCCGGAGCAAAAAATATAGGAGAAGATGTAATACCTGCTCCCCTAGGTCAACTCAATATTGAATTTATTATCAGTTCAAATCCTAATATCTACATAGCCACAGGCGTAGATAGTTTTAGAGGAAAGGGAGTTGTTTTTGGGAAAGATATCAGCGCCGAAGAAGCGAAACAAAGCATAAAAAAAAGACTATCTGATCCAATATTAAAGGAATTAACCGCAGTTAAAGCAGGGAATGTTTATGGTATGTGGCATTTGTTCTATGCTTCTCCGTTTAATATTCTTGCTGCCGAAGCAATAGCAAAATGGGCTCATCCCAATCTTTTTAAAGATGTAGATCCAAACAACAGTTTAAAAGAACTCAATCAAAAATTTTTATCAGTGCCAATGACAGGCAGTTATTTTGTGAGCGTGAAATAAAATGGCAGATAATACCTTAAATAAGTTAACCAGAACGGCAATTGAAGAGCGCTACCACAAAAAGATAGGCACAAAATGGATGATCATTATTGCCTTAATGATAGCTTCATTAATTTCTTTTTGTTTTGATATTTCTATAGGTCCATCTTCTTTAAAGATTACAGAGGTTATCAATGCACTCATCAAAACGGGTGTTGCTGATCAAGCTACTGAAGTTATAGTTTGGCAAGTTAGGCTACCTTATGCTGTAATGGCATTATTGGTTGGTATGGCCTTATCTCTAGCAGGAGCAGAAATGCAAACCATATTGAACAATCCTTTGGCTAGCCCTTTTACCCTAGGTGTATCGGCGGCGGCTTCTTTAGGTGCAGGTTTGGCAATTATATTGGGCATAAGCTTTCCCTTCTTTTCAGAAAACTGGGCAGTTTCTACAAATGCATTTGTTTTTGCCTTTGCTTCTGTGCTTTTGATACAGGCTTTAGCAAAATGGAGAGGCGCAGGTGTAGATGTACTTGTTTTATTTGGAATAGCTCTAGTATTTACCTTTAACGCATTACAAGCGCTTTTACATTTTATAGCATCGCCTGAAGCCTTACAGCAACTCGTATTTTGGAATATGGGAAGTCTTGCAAGGGCAAATTGGGATAAAGTAAGAATACTTGCATTGATTACGACAATCATTATCCCTTTTTCAATGGCTTCGTCATGGAAAATGACAGCATTACGTTTTGGAGAAGAAAGAGCAATGAGCTTAGGTATAGACACAAAAAAACTAAGGTTTTTTTCTATGCTTCGTATTAGTTTTCTATCGGCAACAGCAGTTGCATTTGTTGGAACCATAGGTTTTATTGGGTTGGTAGGCCCGCATATTGCGCGTATGCTTGTTGGAGAAGACCATCGTTTTTGGTTTCCAGCAAGTTTATTGTCAGGAGCCCTTATTATGTCTATGGCTTCTATTGCCAGTAAAATAATTGTTCCCGGAACATTAATTCCAGTTGGGGTTGTAACAGCATTGGTGGGTATCCCTGTATTCTTATGGTTAATTATTAAGAAAGGAAAAAAATGATGAATGCTGTACTTGAAATTAAAAACCTTTCTGCGGGTTATCCACACAAAAAAATATTTAAAGATTTTAATATAGAAGGCATACCCAATGGTAGTATAGTGGCTTTGGTTGGCCCTAACGCTGCTGGAAAATCTACTTTGTTAAAGTCAGTAGCTTCATTGCTAAAAGTTGAAGGTGAAATTCATTACAAGCAGCTCAATATCTTGAAAGAAAGCAAGATAAACAGATCTAAAATAGTAGGATATATGCCTCAACATCAGCGAGATGAAATTGAGCTTACCGTAATAGAAAGCCTCATTACCGTTTTAAAGGTAAATGCACTCGATCATAATAGTAGCCTTCCAGAAATAGAGAAAAGAGGTTTTGATCTACTGGAAGAAATAGGTTTGTTAGATATAGCGCTTGAACCTTTAAAAAATCTTTCTGGTGGCCAAAAACAAATGGCCAGCCTTGCCCAAGCCATTATAAGGAAACCTCAAATTCTTCTTTTAGATGAACCTACAAGTGCTTTAGACCTTCATCATCAGGTAGCTGTAATGAAATATCTAAAAAACTATGCAGCAAAAGGTAATATTATAATCATGGTATTACATGATTTGAATCTAGCCGCCAGATGGTCAGATTTTTTGGTAGTGCTAAGTAAAGGCAAAATTTACAATTACGGAAAGGCCGCAGATGTGCTTACACCTCAAATGTTAAATGATGTGTATCATGTTAAAGGTAGAGTCGAAAAATGTTCTAATCATTTTTTACAAGTTATGGTAGATGCATAATGATGAAAAGAAAAAAATATATCATTTTATTATGTTGCATGTTATTGAGCATTGATTTTGCTTTTGCCCAATTTACCGTGCAAGGCAATGTTGCAGATGAACATCAACAGCCTTTAGAGAATGTTTTAGTTAGCATTAAGGGTGCTACGATCAATACAAAAACCAATCATTCAGGCAGGTTTTTACTTACATTACCAAAATCTGGAAAGTATGTAGTGTCCCTGCAAAAAGTAGGTTATCTTACTTTATCACAAGAGATTAATGTTTTACCCTCAGCAAATACAGATTTATTTTTTTCTCTTAAAGAAGACATTAAACAATTAAACACGGTTAATATCTCTACTAAAAATGCCATAAGCCGTATAAAAGATAATGCCATAAGAGCAAATACAATAGAGTTAAAAGAGGTTTATAGCCAACCCTCTACCCTTATTGAATTAATGAACCGAAGCAGCGGTGTTAAAATAAGGCAATCAGGAGGATTGGGCTCAAATACAGATATCTCACTAAATGGATTTCAGGGCAAATCTATCCGTTATTTTAAGGATGGAATTCCTTTAGATTATTTAGGTGACGGCTTTAGTCTCTCTGCTTTACCAAGCAATATGCTTCAGCACATTGAAGTCTATAAAGGTGTCTTGCCAGTAAATCTAGGGGCAGATGCTTTAGGCGGTGCCATAAATTTAATTAGCAGAAAACCTTCTAAGAAATTTATAGAAGCAGGTTATGAAATGGCTTCATTCAATACACACCGACTTAACTTAAACACTTATTATTCTGATACATCAAGCAATGCTTTTATAGGATTAGACGGCTTTTTTAATTATTCGGATAATGATTATAAAGTACAAGTAAAAGCTACGGATCCAGATACAAGAAATCAGTATGATGCTACTGTTCCTTTATTTCATAATGCTTATACAGGATACTTTCTGCAATTATATACAGGTTTTAAAAATAAAACTTGGGCTGATGAATTAAAGCTTACCCTTACGCAGCATGGTAATGTAAGAGAGCAGCAACATCCTGCGCTTATGACAGATCCCTACGGAGCAATTATAGCTAAACAATCTTCTTTCATCCCTGCTTTAAATTACAGCAAGTATATTATCCCTAATAAGTTAAAGCTAACGCAATTCTTAACTGCCGGAACACTCAAAATAAATAGAATTGATACCCTACATGGATCTTATGATTGGTTTGGCAATTTTACACCCAATCCTTTAAAAATTGGCGAAAGTAGACAGCCTTCTAATTCTACGATTGATCAAGGCAATTTTACTTCGAGAACCAACCTTATTTACCAGTTTAGCAGTGCTCATCAATTAGAATTTAATACCGTTTATACTTCGGCTCATAAGAAAGGTTCAGATCCTTTAGGGCCTAAATTTTCAGGAACAGATATAGATGTTCTTAGTGTTAAGTCAACTTACAACAAACTTGTTGCTGCATTGGGATTATCATCGTTTTTATTCGACAAAAAATTAAATCATCAGCTTATTGGCAAGTACTTTTATTATAAGGCAGGTGGAATAGAGGCTTATGAAGCCAAACCGGTTTTTAGCGATGAAATTAAAAAAACTCAAGGTAGCGTTTGGGGTATTGCAGATGCCATAAAGTATGAATTTAATGCAAGGCATATGTTACGTTTTTCAATGGAATATGCCACTCGTTTACCAGATCAGAACGAGCTTTTTGGAGATGCCATATTTGTTGTTCCAAATTTTACCCTCAAACCAGAACGAAGTTTCAACTTAAACCTAGGCTATCGTTTTCAACAAACAGATTTATATCATGTAGAAGTAAACTCCTTTTATCGCCGTACAAAAAACCTCATCTTATTGGTACCTATACAACAACCCTATGCTCATTATGAAAATCAGGAAAACGTTAAAGGTTTAGGCATGGAGTTAGAAGGTTCTGTACAACCAATCAAAGGAGTGTTCATAAACGCCAATGTTACTTGGCAAGACCTAAGGTTATTTAAAGTTCCTTTAAATGCAGGAGGAGCAGATAAAAATAATGCACGTTTAAGAAACACACCTTATTTTTTTGGCAATCTAGGTGTAAATTACCAGTTAAATCGCCTAAAACTTTATGGATATTATAACTATGTAAAAGAATATTACCTAGAAACAATTCCTAAAAATCTAGAAGCAGGTGGCTTTTTGGGCATATTTGGTTCGGCTAATGTAAATAGCTTATTGATTATCCCAAGCCAGCACCTGCTAAATGGTGGCTTATCCTATGCCCTACTCAAACAGAAGCTAACCGC
>DDEP01000201.1 GCA_002336465.1 Pedobacter sp. UBA1951 | reverse complement strand
ATTTTTTCATGTTAATTTAAATGTATGCGTTATGTTTAGGTTCAATGAAAGGTAAATAGAAAAAAATTAAATGCAAGGATAAAAATGAATTTTCATTTTCTGATTATTGGTAATCTTAGAAAGAGCTATTTTGTTTATACGAACAAATCACTATAGAATGTTTTTTATGTTAGATTTAAAGCTTGCTTGTAGAGCATGGGAAGTAGAAGTTAAAAATGAAATCAATATTTTACAACATTAAAACACTTAACTTTTGGTGTTTAAGTGCTAAAACGTACATTTGCCTTAACAAAAAATAAAAAATCATGCAATACGATGTAGTTGTTATTGGCTCGGGCCCGGGCGGTTATGTAGGTGCCATCCGTTGTGCACAATTGGGTTTAAAAACAGCAATAGTTGAAAAATATAAAACCTATGGAGGTACTTGCTTAAATGTAGGATGTATTCCTTCAAAAGCGTTGTTGGATTCTTCAGAGCATTATCATAATGCAGCGCATACTTTTACTACGCACGGTATCAATTTAAAAGACTTAAAAGTTGATATGAAGCAAATGATTGCCCGTAAAGACGATGTAGTGGCGCAAAATACTGCAGGTATTACCTATTTGTTTAAAAAGAACAAGATAGATGCATTTGAAGGCGTAGGGTCTTTCGAGGATAAAAATACAATCGTAGTAACCAAGGCAGATGGTACTACCGAGAAAATAACAGCTAAAAACGTAATTATTGCTACGGGTTCTAAACCTACTGCATTACCATTTTTACCTGTAGATAAGAAACGCATCATTACTTCAACAGAAGCCTTAAATTTAAAAGAGGTACCTAAAACCATGGTCGTAATTGGTGGCGGGGTTATTGGTTTAGAGTTAGGTTCTGTATATGCCCGTTTAGGAACAAAAGTTACCGTAGTTGAATTTGCCGGATCAATTATCAGTACAATGGATGCTGGTTTAGGCAAAGAATTGCAAAGGGTTCTTAAGAAAACTTTAGGAATGGAATTCTTATTGAACCATAAAGTGACCGGAGCTGCTGCTAAAGGTAAGGTTGTAACCGTAACTGCTGATAATGCTAAAGGAGAACCTGTTAAATTAGAAGCAGATTATTGCATTGTTGCAGTAGGCAGAACAGCTTATACTGAAGGATTAGGTTTGGAAAAAATTGGAATCGTACTTGACGAAAGAGGTAAGAAAGTGCCTGTAAATGATCATCTTGAAACCACTGTACCGGGTGTTTATGCCATTGGCGATGTGGTTAAAGGAGCAATGTTAGCCCATAAAGCCGAAGAAGAAGGTGTTTATGTGGCTGAGCGTATAGCCGGTCAGAAACCACATATCAATTATAACTTAATTCCTGGAGTAGTTTATACTTGGCCAGAAGTTGCTTCTGTTGGACAAACAGAAGAACAATTGAAAACAGCTGGTATAAAGTATAAAGTGGGTTCTTTCCCTTTTAAAGCTAGTGGACGTGCTAAAGCTAGTATGGATACGGATGGTTTTGTTAAAGTATTGGCTGATGAGCAAACAGACGAAATATTAGGTGTACATATGATAGGGCCACGTGCCGCTGATATGATTGCCGAGGCAGTTGTGGCAATGGAATTTAGAGCCGCTGCCGAAGATGTTGCAAGAATATGCCATGCGCATCCAACTTTTACTGAGGCAATGAAAGAAGCGGCCTTAGCAGCTACAGCAAACAGGGCTATTCATATTTAATTTATCAATTTATTATAAATTAGATCCCCTAGGCTTAGCTTAGGGGATTTTTATTTACAGGAAATTCAACCCGATTGTCGGCTTGGTTATTGCGGTTGATTTATGCTTAAAATATTACTTTAATGCCACAGGAAATGAATGAAATTGTACTGCAAAGTGCTGAGATAAATCATCCTTATGGGAAGAAAAGAACTAGATTAGCGGTTTCTTTATTTTATTATGGGCAAGGGGTTTGTTTTGCGAGTTGGGCTAGTCGCATAGCCGATATCAAATCGGACTTACATTTATCTGATGCGATTTTGGGAAGTATTTTATTGGCCTTACCTGCAGGGCAATTGATTACTATGCCTTTATCGGGTAAACTTACAGCTACTTATGGGAGTAAGAAGATACTTACTTTTGCAACCCCGTTTTATGCTTTGGCATTAGTATCAATTGCTTTTGTAAGTGCAAGCTGGCAACTGCCTTTAGCATTGTTGTTTTTTGGTATATCGGGTAACTTGTGTAATATTTCATTAAATACACAGGCGGTAGTGGCCGAAAATTTTTATGGCAAGCCTATTATGTCTTCTTTTCATGGTTCATGGAGCTTGGGGATGTTTAGCGGGGCTTTGATTGGCTTGCTTATGATGAATTTACAAGCCAGCCTATTTACGCATTTTGCTGTGGTGGCTACACTAACTTGGCTACATATTAGTATTAACCATAAATTTTTGGTAAAAGGTAGTAAACCTGCTGTTGATAAGAAACCTAAACTATTTGTCAAACCTCCTTCAATGCTGGTGCAGTTAGGTATTATTGCATTTTGTAGTATGGCTACAGAAGGAGCGATGATGGATTGGAGTGGTGTATATTTTAAAGAGATTGTTCAGGCTCCTGCTCGTTGGGTAATTTTAGGCTATGCTTCTTATGCTGCTACAATGACTTTTGGTCGTTTTTTAGGAGATAGAGCTATTGCTTATTACGGACGTAAACGTATGTTGCAAGTTAGTGGTATTATTATTTCTGGTGGAATGGCTATATCTGTTGCTTTCCCTTATCTCGTTTCGGCAACCATAGGTTTTATGTTGGTAGGTATGGGGGTTTCAGTTATTATACCAATGATTTATAGCATTGCAGGAAATCATCAGAAAGTACCTTCGAGTGTGGCTATTGCCATGGTGTCCAGTATCGCTTATTTTGGCTTTTTAATGGGACCTCCACTTATAGGCTATATTTCAGAATTATCGAGTTTAAAATATTCTTATGCATTGATTGGCTGTTTCGGCATCCTGATTACAGCTATGGTATCTAAGCTAAGTGCAATTAAATAAAGAGAACTACTTTGTCATGCTAACCACAAAGTAACTACAGGGCTATAAATAAAAATAAACCGTCATGCTGAATTTATTTCAGCATCTTTATTTATAGGAATATAGATTCCGAAGCTAGTTCGGAATGACGATGGAGGGAGATTTCATTCTCTGACTACGAAGTAGTTGTGGGGCGAACTGAGCTTAAGAGAGTTCACCGGAGGTGATTTATTTCAACATCTTTATATGCAGAGACGAGTTCGAAAAATACTTGAGTTAATCTGAATTTACTTAACACACCTTCAATATCTATTAGGTTATATAGATCCCGAAACGAGTTAGGGATGACGGTGAAGAGAGGCTTCGTCATGCTGAATTTATTTCAGCATCTACTTAAAGAAATCTTATTAATAAAAAAGGGGACCTTATTAGAGGCCCCTTTTTGGGTTTGTTTATGTGTTAGTTAATTAATGTTCCCATTCATTTACATCCTTATGGTCATAAGGCTCAACCATTAATTCCTCAATAGTTTTTCCTTTTTTATCGAAACCAAATTTATGTAATAGATTATCAAAAATCTGATACATCACAGGTACAACCACCAGAGTTAAGAAGAGCGAACTCGTTAAACCCCCAATAATTACCCAGGCCAAACCATTTTTCCAGTCGGCACCTGCACCACTTGCTAGTGCAATAGGCAACATACCGATAACCATGGCAATGGTGGTCATTAAGATTGGACGTAAACGAGCATGGTTGGCTAAAATCAAAGCCTCGTGAGTAGATTTACCTTGAGCTTTCATGTGATTGGTAAAGTCAACTAGGATAATTGCGTTTTTAGCTACTAGACCCATTAGCATGATGAAACCAAGAATGGTAAAGATACCCAAGGCGTTATTGGTTAATGCCAATGCTAGTAAAGCTCCAATTAAAGCTAGTGGTAAAGAGAACATTACCACAAAAGGATAAACGAAACTATCATACAATGCCACCATAATGAGGTAAACCAAGATAATTGCGGCTAATAAGGCAATACCCAGAGTACCAAAACCTTCACTTTGGTTTTCTTGATCACCAGCCCAGAAGAAGCCAATGCCGGCAGGTTTTTGCATTTTATCTAGTTCTTTTTGGAAATCTGCAACCACCGAACCTGTCGGCCTGCCCACGGTTTGCGACTGTACAGTAACCGAAGTCGATTTATTTAAACGCTCCAACAAACTTGGTCCAGAACCTTCTTTGATATCAGCAAATTGCGAAAGCTTGATTTGTTTTCCAGCAGAATTTACGAATATCAGATTACGTACATCATCAATGTCCTTACGGTCAAAATCCTGATATTGGATATTGATATCATACTCATATTCGCCCTGACGGAATTTACCATCTGTGTTACCGGCAAAAGCAGTTTGCATGGTAGTACCTACAGTAGATAAGTTTAATCCTAAGGCTGCCATCTTATCACGATCTACTTTAACGTTGATTTCTGGCGTTCCTTTCTCTACCGAAAGTTTAGTTTGTGTAGCTCCGGGAATTTTCGCCAATACTTTCTCAGCTTTTTGAGCAAATGCTAAAACCGTGTCTAATTCAGAACCCATTACAACTAACTGAATAGGCGCATTGTCTGCTGTACCTAAAATACCGATAGGAACCGTTTTAATTTTAGCACCAATTAATATTTTTTGTAGATCACGGGTATAGGTAGTAGAAATGATATCAGAAGATACATTGTTACGCTCTGGTTTATCTACTAACTTCACGTTGATCTCAGATTTATAAGCGGTAGCTGTAGTACCACCCATACCTTCACTCGATTGTCCAACTGTAGTGATCATCTGAACAATTTCTTTTTTAGTGCTTAAGTAGTTTTCAGCTTTTTGGGTATAGAGGTTAGTTTGCTCTAGAGAAGCATCTTTAGGCAACTCTATTTGTAATAAGAACTCACCTTTATCAGATTTAGGGAAAAACTCAAAGCCAATATAGCCAGCTCCTAGTAAACCACAAGAAGAAAAGAACAATACCACCATTGTTATCAATGTAATGGCTTTGTGTTTAAGTGTCCATTCTAAAACTCGGGTAACCCAGTTGGTGAATCTATGTAATTGCTTTTCGAACCAAAGAATGAATTTACCAAAAAAGCTTTTGCCTTCAATGCGTTCTAATTTACCAAAACGAGAGAAAATTAACGGTACAATGGTAAACGACGCTACTAAAGATAGTAAGGTAGAAATAATTACTACCACACAGAATTGGCGTAAAATGTTGGCCACCATACCTGTACTTACCGCAATAGGGAAGAACACCACCACAATTACGAAAGTAATGGAAACTACGGTGAAACCGATTTCGCGAGTAGCGTCAGTTGCTGCACGTACTTTGTTTTTACCCATCTCCATGTGACGTTGGATATTTTCCAAAACCACAATCGCATCATCCACCAAGATACCAACCACTAAAGATAAACCCAGTAAAGACATCAGGTTTAAGGTATAGCCAAACAGAGCGATACCGATAAAGGTGGCAATTAATGATGCAGGAATAGAAATCATTACAATTACTGCGTTACGCAAGCTGTGTAAGAAGAAAAGCATCACTACGGCTACCAATACAACCGCTAACATTAAATCGTGAATTACCGCATCTGCAGATTGTAAGGTATAAACCGAACTATCGTTTACAATTTTAATATCTAAATTGATGTCTTTGTAATCATTTTTAAGCTTTTCAATGATAGCTTTAGTGCCCTCACTTACAGTTACAGCATTCGCATCACTTTGTTTAATAATTTGTAAAGCGATTGAGTTCGCCCTATTGATACGGGCAATTTTTTTGGTTTCTTTTTGCGTATCCTGAACGTCGGCAATATCTCCCAAACGCACTTGCGCACCATCTTTACTTGTGCTTACCACTAAGTTGCGCATTTCTTCTACGTTAGCATATTTACCTGATAAACGCACTAAAATGTCTTGCGCTTTGGTTTTTACGCTACCTGTAGGGAAATCTAAGTTAGAAGCTAGGATGGCCTGTTGTACAGCAGGCACAGATAAACCGTATCCTTGCATGGCTTTTGCATCTAAAGCTACTTTGATTTCACGTTCAGAACCACCAATTAAGTTCACTTGGGCTACACCAGATACACGAGAAATGATAGGTGCAATGCGCTTGTCTATCAAATCGTAAAACGAAATATCGTCCATTTTAGCAGATGCAGACATGGTGATTACAGGGAAATCGTCTAATGAGAATTTACTCAACGAAGGCTGTTTCACGTCATCTGGCAAGGTGGCCAAAATAGCGTTTACTTTTCTTTGTGCATCATTTAAGGCAACATCTATTTGTGCATTTTCGTTAAGGGTAATAATTACCACCGATAACCCTTCATAAGAGTTTGCATTAATTTTCTTGATGTTTTCCATCGAAGAAACTGCGTCTTCAATTTTTTTGGTAACGGTACTTTCTACCTCATTTGGCGAAGCACCGGGATAAATAGTAGAGATAGATACTACGTTTGGAGAGAACTTAGGTAAAAGCTCATATCCTAACGAGAAATAACTCAGTAAACCTAACAAGGTGAGTGCGGTAAATACCACAATTACCAGCGAAGGTCTTTTTATGGATATATCAGTAATTTTCATCTTTTTTGTATTGCGTTTGGCATATCGCGATTAGCATTTGGCGTTTGTCCATTTAGCACTCTGCCTTTGCTTTAAGCTTTTTGTTTTTTACTTTACTTTTTTACTTAATTACAGTAACAGGGGCACCTTCTGTTAGGTTAATCTGTCCGCTTGTAATTACAGTTTCTCCTTCTTTCAAGCCATTTAAAATCTCCACAGATTCTCCTAAAATACGTCCTGAAACTACTTTACGTAACTCAGCTACGTTTTTAGAGGTGTTTAATACATACACTTCGTTACTGCTAACACTGCCTACAAAAGAAGTACGTGGAACTAAAATTGCTGGTGCCTGTTTAGGGAATTTGAATAATGCTGTACCATACATACCCGCTCTCAAGCTATTTTTAACATTATTGGTTACCTCAACTTCAATAGGGAAATTTAACGTTTCATCAGCTTTAGCTGCGATAAAAGTTACTTTGCCAGAGAAGTTTTCATTAGGGAAAACTGAAGATTGAATTTGAACAGCATCACCAATTTTCAAGTTAGCTACCTGTCCTTCGTTAACGGTTACTTTCAATTTCAATTTAGAAACATCAACCAGTTCAAATAACGGTGTGCCGGGAGATACGACTGCACCTACTTCAATCATTTTTTTGTTCACGATACCGTTGATAGATGAACGGATATTGGCATCGCTTAATTTACGTTGCTGTTGTTGTAAGCGTAATTTAGCATTTTCTGCAGCAAGTCTGGCTTGATCTAACTGTTGCTGAGTTACACCACCAGTTTTGAAGGAGCTTTCATAGCGAGCTAAATCTTTCACTGCATTTTGATATGTAGCTTCTGCAGTTTCTCTATCTGTGTTTAAAATTTCAGCATCAATTCTAGCTAAAACAGTTCCTTTGCTTACGCGACTACCTTCCTCTACAAATATTTTAGTTACACGACCAGAATTTTCAGCACTGAAATTCAATTCTTGATTTGGTGCAAAAGTTCCGTTTGCAGTAAAGTCGAGGTTGATCTCTTTGCGCTCAACATTAGCTGCTTTTACCGCAATCGCACCACTTCCTTTGGCAATAAAATCGGTGGTTTCTTGTGCTTTCTTTTTATTGTTGTTCAATACATAGCCAATTGCAACCAATACTGCAATTACTACGAGAATGATGGTTATTGCTCTTTTCATTTTATCTGATATTATTTCTTCTGTATTTGATTTATTGTGCCAAGGTTCTAATGTCGCCTTTAGCTTTAATTAATTGTATTTCGGCTATTTTATAATTTAATAAAGCCTGTGTGTAACTGTTTTGAGCCTGTGTTAAAGCATTTTCGGTATCCAAAAGATCCGTTAAAGAAGCCAATCCATTGTTGTAGTTGTTTTGAGTACTTACATAGATTTCTCTAGCCAACTCTGCATTTTTCTTTTGAGATTTAATGGTGTTGATACTGTTTCTCAATTGAATTTTTGCATTTTCATAAGCAAAATTCAATGAGTTTTTGGTTAAAACCATATCTTCATCTGCTTGCTTAAGATCTATATCTGCCTGACGAACCTTTGATCTGGTTAAGAAGCCATTAAAAATGGGTACATGTAAAGTAACACCTATAGCAGAAGATCCAAAACCAATGGCATCTTTGCTGGTTTTTAAAAAGTCGAAACTATCAGACTGGCTGGCATAAGTGTAATTAGCAGATAAAGCTAAGCTTGGGTAATACTCAGCTACATAAGCTTTGCGCTGTAAAGTTAGCAAGCGTTTCTGTACATCTAATAATTTAAACTCTGTACGATTGGTGAGATTCAACGTATCTGGTAAAACCGGTAAAGCTGTTACTTCTGTAAGTTCTTTTTCAGGCAATGAAATACTTGTTCCCACAGGCATACCCATAGATAATTTTAACTGGTTTTCAAGCAATGTAATTGCATTTAAAATCTCTGTTCTATTGGTATTGAGATTGGTTAAATTCACACTTATACGATCTACATCAATTTTTCTGGCCAAACCATTGCTGTATTGGTTATTAATGATTTTTTCAACCACCTTTACATTTTTAATGTTGGTATCTATAACATTAAGCTGTAAACGGTTTACCAAAATTTGATAATAGTTATTGGCTACCTGTTCTATTACCTGCTCTTGTGTTAATTGAGAGTTCAGTGCATAATAAGCTTCACTGGATCTTGCTGCCTGCAAACCCGTAAAAACTTGTTGGTTAAACAATTGTTGCTGGAGTTGTACGCCTGCCTGAGAATTCCAAGATTTCCCTAATTTAATAGCCTGATTGCCGAACACAATCTGTCCGATAATAGGGTTGTAGGTTAAACCCGTGTTTCCCGAAATTTGTGGAAGTGCCTGTGCTCTTACCTCTTCAGTTTTATATTTTCCTTTGTCGATATCTAAAAGTGCCTTTTTAATGTTGGAGTTGTTGCCCAGAGCGTAATTAAGGGCGTCTTTGAGCGTAAGGATTTGCTGAGCCTTTGCAAATTGCGGAAGCCATCCCGCTAAAATCAAAAGACAGGTAAGTTTCGCTATCTTATTTTTAAGCATCTTATTGTTAATTAATTGTATGAGTGTTGTTTATGTTTGTTGTTTTTTCGTATTGTTTGATTAAAGCGAGTCCTTTTTCATTACAAATACCGTGCAAAAAATGTTTGGTTATTTCTATGATAACATTTGCAAGGTTGTATCTGTTTTTAGTGTATCTCTCATGTGGTCCAAAAATTATATCTACCTGATCTAAACGTAGTTGTGCAATGATGTCAATGTTTAACTCTTCTCTATAAAGTCCTTCGTGAAGACCTCTTTGTAAATTACTGTAGATGATTTCACTGATGTGCTGTTGTTTAAACTCTTTAAAAATGAGCCATGCCTTGGTATGGTATTTCTGTAAATCATAAAATAATTTCTGATTCATGGTAGAAAGCATACTATCTACATTTTGCAAAGTAAAAAGAACTTCTTCAACAGCATTGGCAGAATTGTTGATCTGATGCTTTATCTCACATTTATGATTTGCAATCTTTTCTGTAATCAGGGTGTTCACCAATTCGTCCTTATCTTTAAAATGCTGATAAATTGTTTTTTTTGATATTCCCAAGTGTTTGGCAATGTCGTCCATAGTAACACTCTTGAAACCAAATTGGCAAAACAATCCATCTGCTTCTTCAATAATATGTGTTTTAATATCCAAATCTGTCTCCTAAAAATAAACCGGCGGCAAAACTAAGGAAACTTTTTTTAACTCCATAGTTTCCTGCTCTAAAATTTTGTCATCTCAGTGTTTATATTTTCAATCCCTTTTTACAAATAGAATTAAAATAATGATGTTGTTTTAATAGGTATCGGCGAAATGCTGAAAATAGTAGGTAAACAACATTAAAAAATGTTGTAAAAAGCAGAAAGGTTTAAAATTAGTATAGCCGTATTTTATACTTTTGTATTTTCACTCCATTATGTTAATAAAACAAGATATATCGTTGAAGCCTTACAATACTTTTGGTATTGATGTTAAAGCCAAATACTTTGCCGAAATTAAAAATGAGCAGGATTTAGAAGAACTGTTCATGAGCAGAGCAGCTAAAGAAGAAAAGCTTTTAATTTTAGGAGGAGGAAGCAATATGTTGTTTACGCAGGACTTTAACGGACTTGTGGTAAAAATGGCTATAACAGGTATATCTCATGAGCTTAATGGAGATACGATTGAAATTACCGCAGGCGCAGGTGTTGTATGGAATGATTTGGTGATGTTTTGTGTAGAGCACAAATTTGCAGGATTAGAGAACCTTACTTTAATTCCAGGTACGGTAGGGGCATCACCTATACAGAATATAGGTGCTTATGGGGTAGAGTTGAAAGATGTTTTTAAACAATGCAGGGTTTTTGAAATAGCAACAGGTAAAATCCTGACTTTTACCTACGGGGACTGTAAATTTGGTTATCGCGACAGCGTGTTTAAAAATGAACATAAAGGCAAATACATTGTTACATCGGTAACGTTTAATTTAAGTGCCAAAGCCCATCTTAAAACCCATTATGGCGCAATTAATGCAGAATTAGCCTTACA
The DNA here is from genome assembly GCA_002336465.1 of Pedobacter sp. UBA1951. Lineage (GTDB taxonomy): Bacteria > Bacteroidota > Bacteroidia > Sphingobacteriales > Sphingobacteriaceae > Pedobacter. The sequence goes on along the minus strand of DDEP01000201.1, from coordinate 3,250 downwards.
GCAGATTACGAATCCTACTATAGCAGATGTGTCAAAAGTGGTAGCTAAAATCAGGGTAAGCAAATTACCTGATCCAAAAACGATAGGTAATGCAGGGAGCTTTTTTAAGAACCCGGTAATTTCAAAAGCACAATTTGATCAATTGATTGTTAATTTTCCAGATGTGGTACATTTCGATGTACCTGATGGCCAAGTAAAAATTGCGGCAGGGTGGTTAATTGAGCAATGTGGGTTTAAGGGCATAACGGATGGCCATACAGGAACATGGAAAAATCAGGCTCTCGTTTTGGTAAACCATGGAAATGCCACGGGACAGGAAGTGTATAATTTTTCGGAAAAAATCATCACAGAAGTGTACACTAAATTTGGGGTTCGCTTAGAACGGGAAGTGAATGTGTTTTAAATACTTAGCTAAAACGCAGGAAGCAATAATTTCCCTTAGTTTTTAACTTTTGGTATCATAGTTGTTAGGTTTTATATAACTAATTACAGTACACTATTTACTTAGTATTCTGTCTTTTTCTAATTCTAAACCCTACACTATGACACAAGTACAATTTAACAACCAGTTGAATGAATATTCAGGCTCTCTGCAGTCATTTGCCTTGAATTTTACAAAAGATATTGAAGACGCTAACGATCTAGTGCAAGACACTCTTTTAAAAGCGGTAACCTATTACAATAAATTTAAAGAAGGCACCAATTTAAAAGGATGGCTTTTTACCATAATGCGTAATACGTTTATAAATAACTACAGGCGTACCATTAAAACCAATGCCATTATTACGCAAAGCGACGATATATCATCAGCCCATCTTTATTATAGTGCATCTAAAAACACCGCTGAAAGAAAATTTGTTTTAGGGGACATTCATAAAGCGTTGGCTACTTTGCAACCTGAGTACCAAGTGCCATTTGTGAAATATTTTGAAGGTTTTAAATACCATGAAATTGCTGATGAACTGAATATTCCAATAGGAACGGTTAAAACCCGTATCCACGTAGCAAGAGGTATTTTAAAAAAATACCTAAAAACTTATGCTACAGAGATGCAGCAGTAACATTTCTTATACCTATATAACAAAAAGCGTTTAAACAGGTTAAAGCTATTTTTAACTGTTTAAGCGCTTTCTTTATTTTTAATCATAGCAATCAGTATTAAAGTTCTATTTTTGGGCCGTTTAATATTGCTATTCATGAAGTTTTATTTCCTGTTTATTGGCTTGGTTACCTTAATGTTTCCATTTTTATTTTTAGCCGATAAAAAAATTACGTTTAAAAATCTGCAGAAACCTGTTCTATGGTCATCTATAGCGGCATTTGTACCTTATAGTTTACTTACTGTATTTTTTGGTTCGGCAGGTATCTGGGTTTACGAAGATCAGTATCTACTTAATGTATTTGTTTTGCATGTTCCGGTAGAACATTATTTGCTGAATTTTGCATTATGCTTTAGTGGAGCCATGGTTTACAGTTATGTAAATCAAAAATTTGACAATAATAACTTACAGAAGTACAGTTTGGCATTCAGTAATCTATTATTAGGTATTTGTGTTGCTTTTATTTTCTTTGGGCATAAATTCTCTTTTACATTAATTGCATTTAGCCTAATGTTACTTATTTTATTTTTGGTTGAGTATGTGGGTAAACTAAGGTTTATGTACAGATTTTATAGGAGTTTTTTGCTGATGTTGATGCCTGCTATTGTAGTATTTGGCTTACTAAAGATGATACCTATTATAAAGTATCCACATACTGATGCACTAAAGGTAGCTACGCTTGGAGGGGTGGCAGAAAATGCCGTGTTGTTTTTTGCTATGTTCTTGATCTGTATCTATACCTATGAGTCTGTAAAGCAGAAAAATGAATTGAATGGATAATCTGCCGTATTATACAAAACAGCAGCTGGCTTTAAGAAATGGGCAGGATAAACCTCAGGTTTGGATTGCTTATAAGGGAAAGATTTATGATGTTACAGAAAGTCGTTTGTGGAGAAACGGTAAGCATTATGAACATTGGGCAGGGCAGGACCTTACCGAAGAACTGGCCGATGCACCGCATACGGAAATTGTTTTTGAGAAATTTGTAGTGATAGGTTTGCTACAATAAAAAAACCGGATGTTTAATCCGGTTTTTTTATGTTTATATACTTTTTTTCTATGGATTTGATATTTCAAAACTGCTTAGAGCTACAAATTGCTGTATCCGATTATTGATTTCTTCTTGAGTAAGTTCTTTTAAACGTTCGGTACCAAATTTCTCTACGCAGAACGATGCCAAAGCAGAACCATATATTAAAGCATTTTTCATGTTGTTAAAATTGATAGTTCCTACCTTGGCTAAGTAACCGATAAATCCACCAGCAAAAGTATCGCCTGCTCCGGTAGGATCAAATACGTCTGCTAAAGGCAAAGCCGGTGCAGAGAAGATTTTATCTTCATGGAATAACAATGCGCCATGCTCACCTTTCTTAATGATCAGGTATTTTGGTCCCATGGTTAAGATTTTGTTTGCTGCTTTAACCAAAGAATATTCTCCCGATAATTGACGGGCTTCAGAATCATTAATGGTTAGCACATCAATCATTTTCAAGGTGTCTAGCAAATCGCCCATCATAATGTCCATCCAGAAATTCATGGTATCTAATACAATGAGTTTCGGACGGTTTTTTAATCTTTTAATTACGGTCTGCTGTATTTGAGGTGTAAGATTTCCTAACATCAAGTACTCGCAATCTTGGTAACTATCAGGGATAATTGGGTCAAAATTCTCTAATACATTAAGTTCTGTAATCAATGTATCGCGACTGTTCATATCATTATGATATTTCCCGCTCCAGAAGAATGATTTTTCTCCTTCTTTTATTTGAAGACCTTCGGTATCTATACCTCTGTTGTTTAAAGTTTGGATATCTTCTTTTTTAAAATCATCGCCTACAACGGCAACAATTTTTGTTTTATCGTACAGGTACGAAGCAGCTAAACTGGCAAATGTTGCTGCTCCTCCTACTATTTTATCGGTTTTGCCAAAAGGCGTTTCAATGGCGTCAAAAGCTACTGTACCTATGATTATCAGGCTCATACGTTAAGTTTTATAAATTTTAATTTTTTTTTCGCTACAAATATTGCATAAATAATTTAAAAGCCCTAATATTGCATTCCCAAAACGAACGAGGGTGTTCAAACAATAAAGAACATTGGAAGGCGTTTTAGCAAGACCGGTACTCCCGAATAGCTCAGCCGGTTAGAGC
>DDEP01000088.1 GCA_002336465.1 Pedobacter sp. UBA1951 | reverse complement strand
CTGATATTCGAATTAGAAAGGTTATCAACAATCAACACCTCATAACCTGCATTGTGTAACTCAACAACTGTATGAGATCCGATATAACCAATGCCTCCTGTTACCAATATCTTTTTCATGCTACTTATTGTAAGTCGTAAAATCTTTATGTTCTATTTTTGCCAATGCTTCAGGAGATAAAGATTTAAAATATTCATAGGTTATTTTTAATCCTTCTGCCCTGCTCACTTTAGGTTCCCAATTTAACAATTGCTTTGCCTTGGTAATATCTGGTCTTCTTTGCTTAGGATCATCTTGAGGCAAAGGTTTGTAAACAATTTTCTGATCTGTACCTGTCAATTTAATGATCTCTTCACAGAATTGTTTAATAGTTATCTCGTCGGGATTACCAATATTTACAGGACCTGCATAATCAGAATGCAACAATCTGTAGATACCTTCAATCAAGTCATCAACATAGCAAAATGAGCGCGTCTGACTTCCGTCTCCAAAAACTGTTAGGTCTTCTCCTCTTAATGCCTGGCCGATAAAAGCAGGTAATACTCTACCATCATTTAAACGCATTCTAGGACCGTATGTGTTAAATATACGTACTATGCGAGTTTCCAATCCGTGAAAAGTATGATAAGCCATTGTAATTGCTTCTTGGAAACGTTTGGCTTCATCATAAACCCCACGGGGTCCAACAGGATTTACATTTCCCCAATATTCTTCAGGTTGAGGATTTACATTAGGATCTCCATAAACTTCAGATGTAGAAGCGATTAGCATCCTTGCTCCCTTAGCTTTGGCTAATCCCAAAAGATTATGTGTACCTAACGAGCCTACTTTTAAGGTTTGTATAGGAATTTTCAGGTAATCAATAGGACTTGCCGGAGAAGCGAAGTGTAAAATATAATCGAGCTTACCCGGTACATGTACAAATTTTGAAACATCATGATGGTAAAACTCAAAATTTTCGAGTTTAAGAAGGTGTTCTATATTTTGAAGATCGCCGGTAATCAAATTGTCCATGCCAATTACATGGCAATCTTCTTTAATAAACCTATCGCATAAATGCGAACCTAAAAACCCGGCTGCACCGGTTATCAAAACTCTTTTACGTTCCATTTAGCTAATAATTTTACGGCCGATACTATTGTAATAATAACCCAAGTCTATCATCTTTTGGAGATCAAAAAGGTTACGTCCATCAAAAATCACTTTATTTTTAAGGATGCTTTCCATTTTTTCAAAGTCAGGATTTCTGAATAGTGACCATTCTGTCGCTATCAATAAAGCATCAGCTCCTTCTAAAGCTTCATATTGAGTTGATGCATATTTGATTTTATCGCCCAACAATGCTTTTACATTATCCATAGCCTCAGGATCAAAAGCAACAATCTCTGCTCCCGACTTCAATAATTCGTCAATGATATATAACGCTGGTGCTTCTCTTATATCATCTGTTTCGGGTTTGAATGCCAAGCCCCATAATGCAAATTTCTTATCCTTTAAATCTCCTTTATAATAAGCCTTTAGCTTATCGAACAAGATTGTTTTTTGTTTCTCATTCACATCCATTACGGCTTTCAATATCTTGAAATCATAGCTATGCTCAACAGCAGCTTTCTCCAAGGCTTGAACATCTTTTGGAAAGCAACTACCTCCATAACCAATGCCGGGAAACAAGAAACGTTTGCCAATTCTATCATCTGAGCCTATCCCTTTTCTTACCGCATCAACATCTGCACCTACGATTTCGCACAGGTTGGCAATCTCGTTCATAAAGGTAATTTTTGTTGCCAAAAAAGAATTAGCGGCATATTTAGTTAGTTCAGAAGAACGTTCATCCATATAATAGATAGGGTTTCCCTGTCTTACATATGGTGCATACAACTCTCCCATAAGTTTACGAGCTCTTTCGCTGCGTGTGCCAATTACCACCCTATCAGGTTTCATAAAGTCATCTACCGCAACCCCTTCTCTCAAAAATTCAGGATTTGAAACCACATCTACCTCCACATGGGTGTTTTCGGCGAAAACAGCAGCAACTTTATCTGCTGTACCTACAGGAACGGTAGATTTATTTACAATTACCTTGTAATCTGTAATTAATTTCGAGATATCTTTTGCTGCGCCTAAGATATAAGATAAATCGGCTGCTCCATCTCCTCCAGGAGGCGTTGGCAATGCCATAAAAATAATCTCGGCCTCTTTAATAGCATCGGCTAAATTTGTGGTAAACGACAGTCTGTTCTGCGCAATGTTACGATGAAAAAGTACATCCAATCCCGGCTCATAAATAGGTAACTGACCGGCTTTCATTTTGTTAACTTTTTCTTCTATAATATCTACGCAAATTACGTTATTACCCGTTTCAGCAAGGCAAGTACCTGTTACCAAACCTACATATCCGGTACCGATTACCGCTATCTTCATATATTTATGAGCTTTAAACTTTTTATTATTTATCTTCGAGCGAAGATAATAAATTATGCAGCAAAATGCGTGTACTTTATAATATTGGTATTTTTTTTTACGGGTTGATCATTAAGCTGCTAGCTTCTTTTAATACTAAAGCCAAGCTCTTTACAAAAGGGCGAAAAGGCATTTTTACACAGATTAAAAACAAGTTAAAATCCGAAGATAATCCCATCTGGTTTCATTTTGCCTCTTTAGGCGAATTTGAACAGGGACGACCTGTTTTGGAAAAATTAAAACACCAGGTTCCAAATGCTAAAATAGTTATTACTTTTTTCTCTCCTTCGGGTTATGAAGTCAGGAAGAATTATCCTTTAGCCGACGGCATTTTTTATCTCCCATTAGATTCCCCGTATAATGCCAAGAAATTCATTGAGATCGTAAATCCTAAAATGGCTATTTTTACTAAATATGAATTTTGGCCTAACTATTTTGAAGTGTTATCTGCTAAACATATTCCTCTTTATATCATATCTGGCATTTTTAGGAAAAATCAGGTTTTCTTTAAATGGTACGGTGGCTTCTACAGGAACATACTTAAATGTGTAAGCCATTTTTTTGTGCAAAACAGAGAAAGTTTACTTCTTCTAAATGAGATAGGACTGAACAATGTTGATATTAGTGGAGACACGAGATTTGACAGGGTTTATGAAAATGCACAAAACCCTAAAGACCTGCCTATAATCAAGGCTTTTTGTGAGCAATCTCCAACACTAATTGCGGGAAGCACTTGGCCTGATGACGAGAAGCTACTGGTTGATTTAGCCAAAGAGAATCCAAACTGGAAATTGATCATTGCACCACACGAAATCCATGAGGCACATATTAATACAATAATAGCATTATTTCCAAATAGCATTAAATTTTCGGATTTGGGAACGTCAAACGCTAATCGTCAAACACAAATCTTAATTGTGGACAACATCGGGATGCTCTCATCTCTTTATCAATACGGCAAAATAGCTTATATAGGTGGAGGTTTTGGCTCAGGTATACATAACACACTTGAAGCCGCAGCTTTTGGCATTCCTGTTATTTTTGGACCTAATTACCACAAATTTCAGGAAGCTAAAGATTTAATTGAAAACAATGCTGCTAAAAGCATAAGCAACCAAACCGAGCTCACTGCTGCATTCGAGTATTTTAGCAAAAATGCTTGCGGTCATTTAGCCAAGGAGTATGTAATGAGCAATACCGGATCTACGGATAAAATCTTACAAGAGATTTTGCTTTAAACCTTTATTTAACCAAATCGGCTAAAGCTTCAATAAATAAAGGATGTGCATTTAAGCTTTCAACCAACTGAACTTTCTCACCCCCCAAAGCTTTAAAATCATGATCATATTCAACACCTATTTCATGAATAGTCTCTAGACAATCTGCTACGAATGCAGGACTAAAAACAAGTACCTTTTTTATTCCTTTTGCTGCCAAATCTTTTAGCACTTCAGAAGAATAAGGCTTTGCCCATTCTGCTTTGCCCAAACGACTTTGAAAACAAACAGTATAATGACTACGTTCAATATTTAAATAAGCGGCTATTTTCTTAGATGTATCGTAGCATTGCGCTTTATAGCAGAATTTATTTACATCGGTAAGATGGTCACAACAATCAGATTTTTGCAAGCAATGTTTGCCCGTGTCATCTGCTTTAAGCAATTGTCTTTCTGGAACGCCATGGTAACTGAAAAGATAATGATCAAATTGCTTATAGTCTTGGCTGATGGCATTCTCTGCAAACACCTGTATCATCTTGTCATTATCATGAAAAGAATTGATAAAAGATATAGAAGGAATAGTTTGCCAGCTCTTTATTTCATCCATTACTTTTTCGATAACGGATCCTGTTGTAGCCGAAGCGTATTGCGGAAATAAAGGGATAACGGTTATACAATCTACCTGCTTTGCTTTAAGGTTTTCCAGTCCTTGCTTAATGGAAGGAGTTTGATAACGCATAGCCAGCTCTACGTGATACTCATCTCCCAACGATTGTTGTAGCAATTGAGCCTGTTCTAAGCTATAGATCATTAAAGGAGAACCTTGTTCAGTCCATATGGCTTCATAAAGTTTAGCGCTCTTTGGACCTCTAAAAGTGGTAATAATGCCTTTAACCAGTAGTGCTCTATTAAATTTGGGGATATCTATTACCCTTCCATCCATTAAAAATTCATCTAAATACTTTCTTACATCTTTAACAGACGGGCTGTCAGGGGTACCCAAATTTACCAGTAAAACACCTTTTTTAGTCATTATCTATATTAGTCCGTATCTTGATTATCTATACTCGAAAGAGATTTTTTTATTAACCTAGTAGGTTTCGAGTGTATGCTTTACATTCTCCATTAACCACATTGGAGTGGACGTGGCTCCACAGATGCCTACTTTGTCATTGGCTTGAAACCATTCTTTTTCTAATTCATCAATATTAGAAACGAAATAAGTATTTTCATTATGTTTTTTGCATACATCGTACAACACTTTTCCGTTTGATGATTTCTTGCCTGATACAAAAATGATCTTATCAAAATCTTTTACAAAATCTGCCAGTTCTTCGTAACGATTAGAAACCTGTCTGCATATGGTATCATTGGCTTTTACTTCATAACCTCTGTTAATAAGTTCCTCCTTGATCTGGTAAAACTTATCTACGCTCTTTGTGGTTTGACTGTATAAAGTAAATCTTTGCGGAAGTTCGGCTCCATCTAATTCGTCCAAATCTTGAAAAACAATAGCGCTCCCGTTAGTCTGTCCCTGTAAACCTATTACCTCTGCATGTCCATGTTTTCCAAAAATCAAAATCTGCTCATCATCGTCATAAGAGTTCTTGATACGATTTTGTAGTTTTAAAACCACCGGACAGGAAGCATCAATAAGTGTAAGGTTATTTTTTAAGGCAAGTTCGTATGTAGAAGGTGCTTCTCCATGCGCCCTGATCAATACTTTTTCGTTATAAAGATCCTGCAATCTTGCATGATCGATAATTCTAAGACCTTTGGTCTTTAAACGTTCTACCTCTTCGTCATTGTGAACAATATCTCCTAAGCAATAGAGGTATTCTTCATGATCTAGAATATCTTCGGCCATATCAATAGCGTACACCACCCCGAAACAAAAACCAGAAGATTTATCGATACTAACGTTTAAATTATAACTCATTTTAAAAATCTCTGTACAAAGTTACAAATAAACATTGTGTTTTAGCTCAGATACACCCTGTCTTCTTCTCCTTCAACATCTATAATTACATCCACATGTTCTTTTAATATGGTTGAGAGTTCCAAGCCCACAAAATCTGTAGCCACAGGAAAAATTTTATGGCTTCTATCTACTAAAACAGCAGTACGTATTTTTTTATGTGGCGTATTTAGAAAAACACCCAGCCCATAAGCCAAAGTTTTACCGCTATTGAGCACATCGTCAACTAAAATAATCACTTTGTTTTTCCAAACGCTTTCTTGCAGATCAGTTTTAGAAATGAGTTTGCTACTTTGTCGTTCAACTTCAATCTTAAGCAGGGTTATTTTTAAGGTACTTATCTCGCTTAGCACTTTTTGCAGTTTTAACGCCAGCTTATAACCTCTTTCCCAAATTCCAGCCAGTACAATTTCTTTCTCATCAATACTATCTTCAAGTATCTGGTAAGCCATTCGGTTTATTTTTTGTTCAATCTGATTTTTATCTAAAACAAGTACTTGATTCTGCGACATATCTTATTAGGTTTTCCTCTTACAAAAAAACGATTTTAAAGGGGCAATTTCAAAATTTGATTTTTCTTTTAATTTTATGCAACTTTTTCACCCCTTCGAGCGTCTTATCAATATAAAACCAATTTTATTATGATAAACAAAATTACTTTCAGATTCTCATTAACAATTCTTCTATTCACAATTGCCTCGGGAATTAGTTTTGCACAAGATAGCAGAAATGTTAGTGCCAAGAATTTTAACAATATCAATGTAAGCAATGGCATAGATCTTTTCCTTACCCAAGGAAACACAGAAACTGTTACCATAAAAGGGCGCGAAGAGGTTATCAAAGATGTGATTGTTGAACAAAATGGAACTCAGCTAACCATTAAATATAAGAAAGGCGTAAACTGGGGCAGTTTATTTAGAAACAGCAAAATAAGCGTTTACATAAACTACAAAAAATTAAACACAATCTCTGCTAGCGGTGGTAGTGATGTTAAAACTGAAAACACCCTTAATACCGATATGCTTAACATAACCGCAAGTGGTGGTAGCGATATTTCTTTATCTGTAAAATGTAAAAACCTGTCTATTTCTGCAAGTGGTGGCAGTGATATAGATATAGAAGGAAATGCAGAAAACATGCAGCTTAATGCCAGTGGCGGTAGCGATGTAGATGCCTTTAATCTAAAAGCAAATTATGCTAAAGTTAGCGCAAGTGGAGGTAGTGATATCAATGTTAATGTTGAAAAAGGGTTGGAAGCTAATGCAACAAGCGGATCTGATGTAAAATACAGAGGAAATGCAAGCCTTAAGAAAACATCTAACTCTAAAAGCAGCGATGTAACCCACGTTAATTAGTTTTCACCAAACAAACTATAAATCAACAAAAAAGGCTTTCTTAAAAAGAAAGCCTTTTTTGTTTTTGGGCCTAGCCTTGAACTATTTTGGGTAAGGATAGAACACATAATTAGCTCCTTCAGGAACAATTACAAATACACACATATAATCTTGTGGGTTTTTATAGTTTTTCAAAAAATGCTCTTTTTTCTCAGGTTTAACTATGCCTTTTTCAATAAATTCTTCTAATGTAGAAGCTTGTATAGTCCAGTTTGTATTTAGTTCTTCTCTATTCAAGATAATTTCTCCAAGTTTAACCTCATGTTGATGAGCTATAAAAATTGGAGATGTAGAGATACCTTCCGTTGAAATATCCATTGCCACTTCTTTTATTGAATCGGCATAGAAAGCGAGGTCTTTCTCTAAACTTACCAAAGGGCTCTCCTTTTTCTCTTTCTTATCTTGTTGCCCATTCCCGGCTCCGTTTAACAATTCTTCAGATTCCATGATATTTAAAAATATATAATTGAACTAAACTAAGATTACCTATCTTAATTAATTAAATTTAAAAGCACCACATTTTCAACATGCTGTGTATGCGGAAACATATCTACAGGTTTAATTTTACCAATGTTGTATTTTTCTTTTAACAAAGCTAAATCTCTTGCCTGTGTTGCGGCATTACAGCTTACGTAAACGATTTTCTCTGCCTCTATCGTCAATAATAAATCAACTACATCAGGATGCATTCCTGCTCTTGGAGGATCTGTGATGATTACATCTGGTTTACCATGATGATCTACAAAATCCTTGGTCAATATATCTTTCATATCTCCTGCATAAAAAATCGTATTGGCAATGCCATTCAATTCAGAGTTAAATTTTGCATCTTCAATTGCCGTAGGCACATACTCTACACCCACTACCTGTTTCACATCCTGAGCTACAAAGTTTGCAATGGTTCCTGCTCCCGTATAAAGATCATATACCAATTCATCTCCTTTAAAATCTGCAAACTCTTTGGTAATGCGATAAAGCTCATAAGCCTGAGCAGAATTTGTTTGATAAAAAGATTTAACGCCTATTTTAAATTTAACTTGTTGCCCATTGGTAAGTGGCATTTGTTCATATATGAAGTCACGTCCAGAATAGGTAATCACCTCTTGATCAAAAATGGTATCGTTTTTCTTTTGATTGATAATATAAAGCAAAGAAGTAATCTCAGGAAATTTTTCTTTAATGAAACTCATCAAAGAATCTACCTGACCTTCTTCTGGGTAGGCAAATACAACACAAACCATGATTTCGCCCGTTGAGGAAGTACGAATGATCAAATTCCTCAGAGCGCCTTCATGATTACGTAGATCATAAAAGCTGTATTGATTTTTTAAAGCATAATCTTTTATAGCCAGTCTTATCTGATTACTTGGATCTGCTTGTAAATAGCAATGTTCAATATCTAAGATTTTATCAAAACGACCCGGAACATGAAAGCCCAATGCCCTCATTTCTCGGCCTTCTGCATCTACATCCATATCTTCTTTATCCAACCATCGCTTGTTGGAGAAAGTAAATTCTAATTTATTGCGGTAATATCTGTTTTCTGACGAGCCCAATATAGGCTCCATTTGTTGCGTATCAACCTTTGCTAAACGTTGTAAGGCAGCTTCTACACTTTTTTGCTTGAAAGTAAGTTGAGCATCATAAGTCATCTGTTGCCACTTACAGCCTCCGCAAGTACCAAAATGACTACAAAACGGTTGTTCTCTTAAGTCTGAAGCGACAAGTGTTTTTTCAATTACAGCCTCGGCAAAGTTCTTTTTCTTTCTAACAATCTTAACATCAACAACATCGCCCGGCACAGCTTTATCCACAAAAACAACTAGCTCTTCAGCTTTGCCTACACCTTTGCCTTCTTCTGCAATGTCAATAATACTTAAGTTGGGTATAATAACAGGTACGGTATTCTTCTTCCTTTTACTCATTTGATGCAAATATACATCAAAACAGGATTAATTACAGACTCCCTCTTAAGCCTGGCAAGAAGCTTAAATAATAAAGTAATGGTATTTTCTATTTACCTAGCCAATTAAGCAAAGCACCTAATACACCATCGATTAAATTAAAGCTCATATCAAAGCTTTGATCAACCATTACAGATATTTCTAATGTTTCTTTACTCATGCTCAATTATTTTATTCAAAAATAGATAAAATGAACCAAAAACCAAAATGGTATTATGTTAAATTTATGTTAATTTAAAAACCACTTGGTTACTAAAAGAAAAAGGCCTTGAAATTTCAAGGCCTTTTTCTTTTGTGTACATATTTGATTAAGGGTTGAATGCCAACGATACATAGTACATTGCACCAACTTCAGGGTTACCATAAGAGGTAAAGTAGTATTTGTTAAGGATGTTTGATCCTCCAACTTTAAGCATAGAATTAACAGAAGGAATTTTTAAGTTAACTTGTGCATCAACTGTACCGAATGCAGGTACTTCTCCTCCGGCAAAGGATGACATCCAGTCAAATTTATCCTGCCAACGGTAGTTAACATTAAAACCAAAGTTTTTAAACAACTCTCTGTTACCCAAACCTAAGTTATAGCGTACAGTAGGTGTATTAAAATCATTGATATAGTCTGCAGGTAGGTCTCCCATTTTGTTATAAGATACGTTACCGCTTAAATTATATTTCCCGATAAGGTAATCTAAACCTAAAGCACCTCCGTAAGTTTTAACTTTACCAACAGCGTTAACCGGAACGCCAAACTTCACAAAGTTAGCATTTGCTAAAGAAGGTCCTGTGTTTTGATAAACATTAACAGCAGTTATAAAATCTTTAAATTCACTCATGTAACCATATAAATCAATCATAAAATTAGAAGTGATCAATCCTTTATAACCTAATTCATAAGAAGTAACACTTTCAGGGCGTACACCTCTTGGATCGAAAGTGTACTTACTTAACAATAAGTCATTTCCAGTTCCTGTAGGTGATGCTATTTTAGAAGCCATATAAGCCCTGTAACTGTCTTCAGTATAAGCTTTATTTCCATTTAAGTTATATTTATTCAAGAATTCAGGAATTCCTCCTATTAAACGTTGCGTGCCACCTCCAACTGATAAATCGATATATTGATTTTGAGTAGTAGGATTACGATATCCTGTTTGGAAAGAGGCACGGATGTTCTGGTTTTTAGCTACAGTAAGAACGCCAGTTACTCGAGGAGTAAAACGACCTTCAAAGTTTGTACTCTTATCATAACGTCCGGCAAAAGTAAGCTTGAAGACATCGCCAAATTTTTTACCAATCTGACCAAAAGCACCATATTCATTAATATCAATACGTCTGTTTAAATCATCAAATATGGTTCCTCCCGAGTTTAAATCGAACTTACGGGCTGATGCTCCTACCTGAAATTCTACAACGTTATCAAACAATCTTGAGAAATTATATAGACCTTCATAATGATATAAATTGGTTTTATCATTAAACTTGGCTCCATAAATTCCCTTAGACATATCTGTTTGGCTGATATAAGTATTTTTAATCTGATATGCTTTATTATCAAAATTAGTTGTACCTGGCAATGCTCTGCTAGCATCTGCCATAGATCTTGCAGCAGCATGAGCCTGAGCTTCACTAGCTCCTTGCGATTTAGCAGTACTATAAGCTACTGTATAAGTAGGGAACCAAGAAGTTGAGGGAGAATTCATTTCATTGACATAACTTCCTAAAATCGAAGAAATATAAGAATCTCCTGAACGCTCTTGTGTAGTATAAGCTCTTAAATAAAAGTCTTCTCCTTTTAATTCTAATTTATACAAACCTATGTTAAAGTTGCGTAAAGAGTAACGATCTGAACCGGTATATACTGATGTACCTGTACCCCAATTGGCTTGTGCTATTAATTGTACAGTTGGAGTTAAATTATAATATAAACCTCCTGATAATTTCAGTGATTTAGCATTATAGTCTACCAAATCCATTTCATTATATCCTGTTCTTGATACCGTTTGTGATGTAGTTGTATTTTTTAACAAACTATATAATACAGGCACATATGGAGCTGCTGCAGTACCATTATAACCAGCCATTAAAGTAGCAAAAGGAACATTAGCATTAATTTGACCTACTAATGTATTATATGCTCCAAAATTAGCCTGTGCAAAACCAGCCGCCATAGTTTTTGCTACACCTAATAAGTTTTGGTTAACTTCATCTCCGTAAACGTTTACCCCATCATAACCCGGATCGCTTGCTCTGGTTCCTGTTTTAGGCATATGAGATATCCTGTCATAGTTCGAATAATTAGTTCCGTACCAATCTTTAGCTTGTAAAAACGAGAAAGCAAATTTTACCCCAAACTTATTGTTCCATGATTTTGCCAACCTCGCATCAACTTGGTTGAAAGGTTGAACTTTCGAATTGTCATCATTTACATGGTTGATCCCCGTTTTAAACTGGAAACTTGCTCCGGGATATTTAAAAGGATCTTTCGAAGTCATTAACAAAGTACCGCTGATACCACCTGCACCATATAATGCAGAAGAAGCTCCTGGTAATAATTCCAAATTATCCACATCCAGTTCAGTAATACCCACAATGTTACCTACCGAGAAATTTAATCCTGGGGCTTGGTTGTCCATACCATCTATTAATTGGTTAAACCTGGTATTACCATTTGCATTAAATCCCCTGGTATTGTACGATCTGAAGGTTAAACTCTGCGTACTCATCTCAACACCTTTAATATTTTGAATAGCATCATAGAAAGAAGGAGCCGCAACCTCTTTTATTTGTGCAGCACCCATACGCTCTATAGTAACTGGCGATTCTAAAATACGTTCAGGCGTTCTTGAAGCAGAAATTACCACCTCCTGACCTAGTACCACTCCGCTTTCTTCAAGCTGGAAACTTAAGTTACCCGCATTGCCACTTATACTCTGCTCTATCGATTTATATCCAATGTAACTTACAGATAAAATGAAAGGAGGTTTTTCAGTGGTAGAAAAAGAGAATTTACCGTTGGCATCTGTAGATGCCCCAATGTTTTTCCCTTTTAGGGTAACGCTTACGCCCGGCATGGGCTCGTTTGTTTGTTTATCGGTAACCGTACCGCTAACAATTGTACTTTGTGCAAATGTTGTTAAACTAACCAACAGCATCACAAAAAGAACAAAAAATGTTTTTGTAGAAGTTTTGTTCATACGTTTAAAGTAGTTTATATTGTTTATTATCTATAAACTTAGCACAAATTCTGATACTTACAAATTCTATTTAAAATAATATTGCATATATTGGCATTTAAAATATAAAGTCTAAAACAAGCCATTAGATTTATATATCATTTAGTTTTATTACTTTAACGCTACATAGAACATAGAATTTATGATGAATAAAATAAAAGCCTTAATTTGTATAGTTATACCTATTATTCTGGCATACTTACTCAATACTAAATTTGGAGATACGCCTCCTCTATTAAAGTTCTTAAATCCCTTTACGGGGTTTTGGCAAAATGCCGAAAGTAGCATTGTAAATAAAAACCATAACATTAGTCTAAAAAACACCAAGGATAAGATAGATATCTATTTTGACGACAGGATGATTCCTCATGTGTTTGCACAGAATGATCATGATCTGTATTATGCCCAAGGTTATATCACTGCTATGCACAGGTTATGGCAAATGGATTTTCAGACACGTTTTGCCGCTGGTAGAATATCTGAGGTGGTAGGGAAAAAAGCTATAGAATTAGACCGTTACCAACGCCGTATGGGTATGCTTTATGGAGCCGAAAACTCACTTAAAGGCATGATGGCAGATCCTAAGGCAAAAGAAATGATAATGGCTTATACACAAGGCATCAACGACTACATCAAAAGTTTAAAGGACGCTGATCTACCTGTAGAATATAAGTTGTTAGATTTTAAACCCGAACCTTGGGAGCCTGTAAAATGTGCTTTATTGTTAAAACAAATGTCTGCGGTTTTAGCCATGGGTTCTGATGAATTTTACATGACCAATATTTTAAACAAATTTGGCCCTGATGTAACCAAAGATCTATTTCCCGATTATCCTTTTAAAGAAGACCCTATTATTCCAGTTGGCACCAAATGGAATTTCAAACCTTTGCCTGTTCCTGAAACACCTAAATCTTTCACAGAAATGATGACTACAGGCATTATGACTAAGCAAAAAGAAGAAGGCATTGGAAGTAACAATTGGGCTGTATCAGGTGCAAAAACAGCTTCAGGATCTCCTATTTTAGCCAACGACCCTCACTTAGACCTAAGCTTGCCATCAATCTGGTACCAGATACAATTACATGCGCCCGGAGTTAATTCTTATGGGGTATCATTACCTGGTGCTCCCGGCATTATCATTGGTTTTAATAACCAGATTGCATGGGGTGTTACCAATGTAGCAGCCGATGTCCTTGATTTTTATCAGATAAAATTTAAAGATGATACACATAAAAATTATTGGTATAACAATCAATGGAAAAATACAACTGAACGCATAGAGAGAATTAAGGTTAGAGGAACAACAGATGAATTAGATACCGTTATTTATACACACCACGGCCCTGTTGTTTATTTTCAAAAGCCTGCTTTTAGCAAAGCAGATAATGTACCTACAGGCAATGCATTAAGATGGATCGCTCATGATGAATCTAATGAGTTAATGACTTTCTATTACTTAAATCGCGGAAAAAATTACGATGATTATAGAAAGGCGCTTACTTATTTTACAGCTCCTGCACAAAATTTCATATTTGCTAGCGCAGATAATGATATAGCTATTACCCCTAATGGTAAATTCCCTTTAAAATGGAAAAACCAAGGTAAATTTATTCTAGATGGAACAGACCCTGCCTACGATTGGCATGGCTGGATACCTGCAGACCAGAATCCTACGGTTAAAAATCCTCCGCGCAACTTTGTAAGTTCTGCTAACCAGTCATCAACCGATACTACTTATCCTTACTATATCAACTGGGAGTTCTCTCCATATGAAAGAGGCAAACGTATAAATGACAGATTATCTGCAATGAACAAAATCAATGTTGATAGCATGCGAAATCTTCAGATGGACACTTATAGTATTTTCGCAGAAAACTTGCTGCCTTACATTTTGCCTCTGGTTAATACTGCTGCTTTAAATGCGACTCAAAAAGAAGCTTTCAATACCGTAAAAAACTGGAATAAATACTTTAATGCTCATGAAATTGGGGCAAGTGTTTTTGATCTATGGGCTAAACGTCTGTTTTTTGAAATATGGGATAATAAATTTACGGATCCAAAAGTACCTATGCGCTATCCTTCAAGAGACCGTACCATAGAGCTTATACAGAAAGATCCTAATTCAAAATGGTTCGATAATGTAAAAACAGAGAAAAAAGAGACATTAAGTGATTTAGTAAACCAGTCTTTGGTGTTTACCTGCGATAGTTTACAGCATAAAAATGGCCCCATTGGTAAAGATTGGGAATGGGCAAAAATCAAAAACTCGCATGTGCCACATTTGGCTAAAATACCTGGTTTTGGTTCTAAAACGTTGTTGATTGGTGGCTCTAAAAGTACAGTTGATGCTTTATCAGAAACCAATGGCCCTTCTTGGAGAATGGTTATAGAGTTAGGTAAAAATCCTAAAGGTCATGGCGTATATCCCGGTGGCCAATCTGGTAACCCAGGCAGCCCTTTTTATGACAATATGATCGATACGTGGGCTGAAGGCAAGTTGTATGATTTATTCTTCATGCAATCTCCTGATGATAAATCAGGGAAAATAATCTCTCATTATAAAATCTCAAAAAAATAAAACATGGTCTTTATTGTCATTATCATACTTTCATTTTTATTGCAACTTGTATTGCCTTGGTGGGTAATCTTAGTGCTATCTTTCGCTGTATGCGGAATGATTGGAAAAACAGCGAAAATATCTTTTTGGCAACCTTTTCTGGCCATTTTTGTGCTTTGGGTTGCTATGGCTCTTTATAAAAGTATTCCCAACAATCATGTTTTAGCCACCAGAGTAGCCGAAATGATAGGCGTTAAACTGTGGTTTATAATTTTACCTTTAACCGCCTTTATAGGTGGTTTAGTAGCAGGTATAAGTGGCTATTGCGGTTTTTGTTTCAGAAAAGCTGTTTTAAACGATAAGGCTAAAAACAACTAAAAATTGTATTTTTGCTCAGTGAACATGATCGCTGAGCAATTTTTCTCCATAAAATCAGAGGATGATTTTAACAAGGCCGCCCTTGAGGTTTTTAACTTTCAAGCTGCAAACTGTTCAATATATACTCAATATATTAAACATCTCAACATCAACCCTCATAAAATAGATCATTACGAGAAAATACCTTTTTTACCCATCAGTTTTTTTAAAAGCAATGCAGTATTAAGTTCTGATGCACCTGTACAAATTACCTTTAGCAGCTCAGGCACTACAGGACAGATTACCAGCAGGCATCTCGTAACAGACCTTAGCCTATATGAGAATAGCTTTAACAAAGCATTTGAATTATTTTATGGTCCCATTAAGGATATCTGTCTATTAGCCCTCCTACCTTCTTATTTAGAACGCGAGGGTTCGTCACTCATCTATATGGTAGATGATTTGTTGAAACAAAGCCAACACCCAAAAAGCGGTTATTTTCTACATAATCACGAAGATTTGTACAATACCCTTTTAGAACTGAAACAAAACGGCCAGAAAACCATTCTTATTGGTGTAACTTATGCTTTGCTTGATTTTATTGAGCAGTATAAGCTTCATTTCCCTGAACTAATCGTAATGGAAACAGGAGGTATGAAAGGTAAACGAAAAGAAATGGTTAGAGAAGAGTTACATTACGCTTTATGTGAAGGTTTTGGTGTTAAAGACATTCACAGTGAGTATGGCATGACGGAACTTCTTTCGCAAGCTTACTCAAAAGGTAAAGGGACTTTTTTTACTCCGCCTTGGATGAAAGTTTTGTTGCGAGACACCTCTGATCCTTTATCATTAATCTCTTCCCAACAAATTGGTGGCATTAATGTTATTGATCTGGCCAACATTAACTCTTGCGCTTTTATGGCAACACAAGACTTGGGCAAGATACATAACGACAATGGCTTTGAAGTAATTGGTCGTTTTGACAATGCCGACATCCGTGGTTGTAACTTATTGGTGCAATAAAAATCCCGTGTCTTTTTCAAAACACGGGATGGGATATCTTAAAATCGTTTTAAATTACTCGGCAATGATCAAGAAATAATTTCTTTTTCCTTTTTGCACAACGATAAACTCATCACTGATCAAGTTCGATAAATTATATGAAGTTGAAGCTTCTGCCACTTTAACTTTATTAATGCTTAATCCTCCGCCCTGAATTGTTTTTTTCACTTCTCCTTTTGATGGAAAAATAGAGGTTTTTTCTGCCAGCAAGCTTGCAGCATCAATACCATCAGCGAGCTCAGTTTTAGCAATATGGAATTGAGGTACACCTTCAAACATCTCTAAAACACTTTTTGAATCCAAAGTTTTCAAAAACTCTAAATCTCCATTTCCAAATAAAAATTCAGAAGTTTTAATGGCCGCATCCAAGGCTTCTTTAGAATGTGTTCTTATGGTAATATCTTCAGCTAAGGCTTTTTGCAAGATACGTAAATGTGGTGCAGCATCATGTTCTTGCTCTAACTGTTCTATTTCTTCTTTATTTTTTAAAGTAAAAATCCTGATCCATGTTTTAACATCGCTATCTGATGAGTTTAACCAAAACTGATAAAATTTATATGGTGAAGTTTTTTCTGGATCCAACCATACAGCTCCACTTTCTGTTTTACCAAACTTGGTACCATCAGACTTTTTGATCAATTGTGTAGTTAAAGCATATGCGCTACCACTATCTTTTCTTCGGATCAATTCTGTACCCGTTACAATATTACCCCATTGATCAGAGCCTCCCATCTGTAACACGCAATTGTAATGCTTCCATAAATAATAAAAATCGTAACCCTGCACCAACTGGTAAGTAAACTCGGTAAACGACATGCCGCTATCGCCTTCCAAACGCTTCTTTACGCTGTCTTTAGCCATCATATAGTTTACGGTAATGTGTTTACCTACATCCCTAATGAAATCTAAAAAATTAAAGTTTTTGAACCAATCGGCATTGTTAACCATTACAGCGCCGTTGCCTTCATCTTCGAACTTTAAAAACTTAGATAATTGCTCTTTCATTCCATTAAGGTTATGGGCAACCATTTCTTCCGTTTGCAAGTTTCGCTCTGCCGATTTACCCGAAGGATCACCAACCATGCCTGTTGCACCACCTACCAAAGCAAAAGGTTTGTGTCCTGCACGTTGGAAATGAATCAAGGTCATGATCTGTGTTAAATGGCCAACATGTAAAGAATCAGCTGTTGGATCAAAACCAATATACCCAGCGCACATACCTTCATTTAATTTCTCCTCAGTATTAGGCATGATATCATGCAACATGCCACGCCAACGCAGTTCTTCTACAAAATTTGTCATCTTTTATTATTTTACCGCAAAGATAGTTTTTTTGACTTTCCTGCCAAAGATTCAGGATTTGTACTATTTAACTTTATCTATAATTATCACAAATTTTTAAACGTATATTTAAGCATGAACTTCCTTTCTCATTTCTATTTTGACAGGCATAACTCAAATTCATATTGTGTAACAGGCACCGTATTGCCCGACCTCGTAAAAAATGCAAATAAAGACTGGAATTGCTATCCTCAGAAACATGAAGATTTGTTTATTGGTGAAGAACAACAACTGGAATTATTAAAAGGCTGGAAACGCCATTTAAAAGTTGACCAGCTTTTTCATTCGTCTACTTTTTTCTTAGATGAAACACAAAAACTTAAACAATGGTTAATACCGTTTTTAGAAGGGAGTCCTGTACGTCCATCGTTTTTAGCCCATATTGGACTTGAACTTATGTTAGATCATCTTTTGGTAGAACAACGACTTATTGATATCCACCATTTTTACCAGCATCTTTCATATTGTAAAGGTCAGCATCTCAACTTGTTCTTAAATAAATGCAATATTAATGACCTCGCTAAATTCAACCATTTTTACGACAGTTTCCTTTCGAGCAAATACTTATTGAGTTACCAAAAAATTGATAACATCAGTTATGCTTTGCAACGGATATGTATGCGTTTATGGAAAGACCCTTTTGAAAAAGAAAATCTCGATGAACTAACCAAGCAGTTGCTTCATTACAAAAAGGATTTGGAAACCAATTTTATGAGTATATTTGATACCATTGAAAAAGAGCTGAATTAAACATGCGCAAACCGTTACTTTTTTGTTTCTTTCTTTTAAGTGTACAATCTCTACACGCCCAAAAACGCAAATACAGTAACGAATTTCTCAATATTGGGGTTGGATCTGCTGCCTTCGGCATGTCGGGTTCTGTAATAGCTAATGTTAACGATGTAACAGCCGGCTACTGGAATCCCGCAGGTTTGGCAAGGATGGAAACGCCAAAGCAGGTTGGTTTAATGCACTCTGAATATTTCTCGGGCATTGCTAAATATGATTATGCAGCTTTTGCTACTTCTGTTCAAGATAATACAGCTGTTGTTGGTGTTTCGGCCATTAGGTTTGGTGTGGATGACATTCCTGACACTTCTGAACTGATAGATGCCGATGGCAATATCAATTATGACAGGGTTAAGAAGTTTTCTGCTGCTGACTATGCTTTTATCTTTTCTTATGCTCGAAAAAGTAAAAATGCAAACAGAGATTTCACTTATGGCGCTAATGTAAAAATCTTACATCGTTTAGTTGGGCAATATGGCAAATCATATGGTTTTGGTTTTGACGCGGGTGTTCAATATAAAACGGGTAAATTCGTTTTAGCGGCGATGGGTCGTGATATTACAACTACGTTCAATACTTGGAGCTACAATGCAGATCAGTTAAGCACTGTATATACACAAACGGGTAATGACATCCCTAAAAACTCAACAGAAACGACCTTACCCAGAATTATTTTAGGTGCTGCTTACCATACGGCTATTAATGAGCAGTTTAATATCATGGCAGAAACCAATCTGAATTTTACAACAGATGGTAAACGAAATGTACTTTTATCTGCCAATCCGGTTAGTATGGACCCTACCTTAGGCTTAACCATTGACTATAAGAAAATCATTTCATTACGTGCGGGCGTAGGCAATATTCAAAAAAGCACTGATTTTACCGGAAAACAATTTTACTCTTATCAACCTAATATGGGCTTAGGTATCAAAATCAATAATTTCTCTATTGATTATGCACTTACCAATATCGGCAACAGCTCTGATGCGTTATACAGTAATGTTTTTTCGGTCAGAGTAGATTTCTCTACATTTTAATAAACCATACCAAATTTTAATATACTCCTTTAGTATATTTGCTCGTATGGAGCTGAATGGTATAAAAGAAACAATGGATGCGCTGGTTCAAGAATTAAACCAGCATACCTATAACTATTATGTGTTGGCCATGCCAACTATTGCCGACTATGAATTTGACAAAAAACTTGAAGAATTAGCAATATTAGAACAACAATACCCTGAATTTGCGGATCCAAACTCTCCTACCCAAAAAGTTGGTGGCGACATTACCAAAAACTTCATAACTGTTAAACATAAATGGCCCATGCTATCATTGGGCAATACTTATAGTGAACAAGATCTAAGAGATTTTGATGAGCGTGTACGCAAAGCTATAGGCGATAATTTTGAGTATGTGTGCGAACTCAAATTTGACGGTCTTTCTATGAGTTTAACCTATCAAAATGGCAAACTGTTTAGAGCTGTTACACGTGGTGATGGCAGTCAAGGCGATGATGTTACAGCCAATATCAAAACTATTCAAACCATACCACATCAGTTAAGAGGTAAAGATATTCCACAGGAATTTGAAATCAGAGGCGAAGTTTTTATGCATAGGGCAGCATTTGATCGTTTAAATAAAGAACGTGAAGAGATTGGCGAAGTACCCTATGCCAATCCTCGCAATTTTGCCGCCGGAACGGTAAAGATGCAAGATTCAAAAGAAGTAAAAAAACGTCCTCTCGATTGTTTCTTATATGCTTTTTACAGCAACCATAACTTGTTTCATAGCCATTGGCAAAGCTTAAACACGGTTAAAGAATGGGGCTTTAAAGTTTGCGAACATACAAAACTGGTTAGCAATATTAACGAAGCTTTAGATTTTATTGCTTACTGGGAAACAGAGCGGTTTAAGCTGAGCTATGATATTGATGGCATTGTGATTAAAGTTAATAGTTACGCCCAGCAGCATGAGCTTGGTTTTACGGCAAAATCGCCAAGATGGGCCATCTCTTATAAATATAAGGCTGCAGAAGTAGAAACAGTACTCGAAAAGGTTACTTATCAGGTTGGTCGTACGGGTGCAGTTACCCCTGTAGCCAATCTTAAACCTGTTGTGTTAGCCGGAACCACGGTAAAAAGAGCTACGTTGCATAATGCCGATGAAATTAAAAGATTGGACCTTCATGAACACGATACTGTTTATGTTGAAAAAGGTGGAGAAATCATACCTAAAATCATCAAAGTAAATCTTGAAAAAAGGGTATCGGATCAAGCGATAGATTATATTACCCATTGTCCTGAGTGTAATACCTTACTCATTAGAAGAGAAGGGGAAGCAGCATATTATTGTCCTAATGAAGATGGGTGTCCACCACAAATCATTGGCAAAGTACAGCATTTTATAGGTAGGAAAGCCATGAACATAGAAGGTCTGGGCGATGAAACTATTGAAACATTTTACCGAAAAAACCTGATTAAGAATATTGGAGATTTATATGATCTGCATTTAAAATATGAAGAACTGGTACAATTAGATCGCTTTGGACAAAAATCTATTGATAACATGCTCAAAGGCATAGCAGCTTCTAAAGCGATGCCATTTGAGAAGTTATTGTTTGGGCTGGGCATTAGATATGTAGGTGAAACTGTAGCTAAGAAATTGGCTTATGCCTTTGTAAATATAGATAACTTAGCAAAAGCCTCTTTTGATGAACTTATAGCGGTTGATGAAATAGGCCAACGTATAGCAGAAAGTATTCAGGATTATTTCAGCAAGATAGAACACTTAGCGCTTATCGATAAATTAAGAAAAGAAGGTTTGCAGCTCGAAGTTCAGGTACAGGTTATTAATTACGACAGCGATGCGCTTAAAGAAAAGTCTTTTGTCATTTCAGGTGTTTTTGAAAAACATAGCAGAGAAGAGCTAAAATCTTTGATTGAAAGCAATGGAGGTAAAATTTTAAGCGGCATTTCAGCAAAACTTTCATACCTTGTTGCCGGCGATAACATGGGACCGTCAAAATTAGAAAAAGCAACCAAATTAAATATACCAATCATAAGCGAAGATGAGCTAATAGCATTAATAGGCAACGCTTAAACGAAAAAGAATAAAATCACATAAATAAATGAAAAATTTCCACGGAACAGGTGTAGCATTAGTCACACCTTTCAATGCAGACGGATCAGTAGATTATCAGGGTTTAGAGCGTCTGATCAATCACTTGGTTAATGGAGGTATAGACTACCTCGTATCTTTAGGTACAACTGGCGAAACCGCTACATTAAGCAAGGAAGAGAAGAAGAAGGTGTGGAATTTTACAGCCGAAATCAATAATGGAAGATTACCCTTGGTTGCCGGTATAGGTGGTAACAATACACAAGAAATTGCCAACGAAATCAGGGAATTTGAAAACAACAGTTATAGTGCCATCCTATCTGTAAGTCCTTATTATAACAAACCTACACAAGAAGGCATTTACCAGCATTATAAGTTTTTAAGTGAGCATAGTGCTATGCCAATTATGGTATATAATGTTCCGGGCAGAACAGGCAGCAACATTACTCCAGAAACCACTTGCCGTTTAGCGCATGACTTTAAAAATATCATCGCCACCAAAGAGGCTTCAGGGAGCTTTGAGCAGTTTAACCAAATCATGAGAGATAAACCGGAAGATTTTTTACTGATATCAGGTGATGACCCTATTGCCTTACCTATGATAGCAACGGGTGCTGTAGGTGTAATTTCAGTAATCGGAAATGCACTTCCAAAACATTTATCAGAAATGATCAATCTTTGCCTTGAAGGTAAATTTGCTCAAGCTTTACCCTTACACTTGAGCTTGCTTGAAATTACCCGCTTGGCATTTACTGAGGGAAATCCTGCAGGTATCAAATCTGCTTTAAAACAATTAAATATTTGCGATGATGTTGTTCGCTTACCTTTGGTAAAAGCCAGCAATAATCTCAATCCACTAATTGCTGAACAGTTAAAACAATTAGTGTAAGCAATCATCATTAAATCCATACATAAAACCCCGGTTGAATTCAACCGGGGT
>DDEP01000071.1 GCA_002336465.1 Pedobacter sp. UBA1951 | reverse complement strand
AAGAATACAATGAGCAATTCAAGCTGCTGCCTGCAATGGATTTTTTCATGATTGATAATGGTGTCATCTTTTTCATAGATAGCTTTTTTAACCAACATAAAAGGGTAAAGAGCCATAGCGGCGGCAGGTAATCTCGGCACAACAATAAAAAATACCATTATAGTTTTTCTATGGTTACTTTAGGCAGAGGAGGGAGTTTGAACATGGCCGGATTGCGCTTATATGAGGCGTAACTGTTTTTTACAAACTGTATAAAAGCATATTCACTAGCAGACAGCACAAACTCATAAGTTGGTCTGTATTGTGCCATGAAATCAGGCACTTCTGCATCACTGGCTTTTGTAAGGCGTTTTACATATTCGGGATTAAAACGAAAATCAATAACCTCATCTCGGTAATCATTCTCCAAGATTTTTTGTAGCTGACGGGCATTTTTACCTTCGCGACTTAGTAGGTTGTAGATGGCATCTATACCCAATCCAACCCCTGTTTGCCCTAAATTTAAAAGATCTTTGGCACTGCCTTTATCAAGTTTATACTGGTATTCTTTTTTACGGCTTTCATAAAGTTCTTGAGGTGTTTTGGCCTTGCCATAAATAGGAACTTCTTTTAATCTTATACCTAAAGATTTGAGCTGAAAGACAATTGCACTTTGGTTTTGGTAAATAACGGTATCCAAAGCATAACCGCCTAATGCGGCAAATAAAGTATCGCCCGGTTTGATATTGGTTGTAAATTCTCCTTTATTGTTGTTAAAAATACCTTCATCAGAAGAAGAATTGTAGATATATACCTTAGCTAATCTCAGTTTGGTGTCTTTATCCACAACAAAACCTTGTACAGATTTTTGCTGAGCAAAAATGCTTAAAGAAGTGCATAAAAGTATAGATAAGATTACCGTGAATTTCATTTCAGTAACAAAACTACAATTTATTGCAAACTTGCAATTCTTGTTAACATTATTTAACTACAATAAGTTTTTGACCAATTTTGATCGTATTATCCTGTAACTGGTTCAAAGACTTAAGGTCATCTACAGATAGTTTAAACATTTGAGAAATTTTGTAAAGCGTATCACCCTGTTGTACGGTGTAATATTTTCCATCTAAATTAGACGGAGGATCCTTAGGCGCAACATTAACAGGTGTAAACAATTTTTTCTCGTTAGGAATATTGGCATTTATTTCTTTGAATACACGGTCTTCTCTTGCTAATTTTTCTCTTTCGCTTTCAGGGCTATCATATGTATATAACTGGTATTTTTCAATGATATTAATTAAAAGATCCGGATATTTTGGGTTGGTAGCATAGCCTGCATTTTTTAATCCAATGGCCCAGTTTTTATAATCGTTCTTGTCAAGCTCAAACAAAGCGCTATAACGTTTTCTTTTTAAGAACTCAGAATGATCTCTATATGATTCTCTGGGATCTTTATAAACCCTGAAACAATCATCTTTTTGGTCATCGTCTTTGTAATAAGCTTTACCTTTCCAGTCAGAAGTACATTTGATGCCAAAATGATTGTTTGCATATTTTGCCAGATCGCTAGCGCCACTGCCAGATTCTAAAATTCCTTGCGCAAGTGTTATGCTTGCCGGAATACCATACCTGTTCATTTCTTCAATGGCTACACCCTTGAAAGCATCTATATAAGTTAGCGTAGTATATGAAATAGGATTAGGATTTTGTTTTTGGGCTTCTTTCTCTATCTGTTTGTTGTTGCGACTGTACTGTTTTGTTTTACAGCTCGACAGTAGCGCAACCACAAGGCATAAAAGAACTACGTAATATCTCATAAACAATGGTTATAGTTTAAGTTTTTGTCCGGGTTTTAGCGCATTAGATTTTAGGTTGTTTTTTGTCATGATAGACCTAACAGAAGTTTTGAATTTCTTGGCAATGATGCTGAGGTTATCTCCTGATTTAACAACATAGGTTCTGAGGGAGGCTTTTTTAACCATCCTTACAGGTTCGGGTTCTACTACAGGCTCTTCGTAATCATCAGGCCTTTCATCATAACTCCAAAGTTGGTATTTATTGATAATCGCCATTACTTGCGAACCCCATTTACGGCTACCTGCATATCCACCGCGCTGTATGCCCCTTACCCAGCTCTTAAAGTCGTATTGGTCATACTTATCAAACAAACTGTTAAAATGCGCCCTACTTTTTAAAAAAACGATGAAATGATTGTAAGAAGAATCTACAGTGGGAAAATCTCTGTAAGATGAGCGTATTTCGGCGCTGCTGTTCTTGCCTTTAAAGCCAAAATGATTATTGAGGTAACGAGCAACTTTGCTTGTTCCTGCTCCTGATTCATGTATAGCTATGGCTAAAATAACGCTGGCAGGAATAAGATGCATCCGCATGAGTTCTTGTGCTTTTGGTGCATTCTCAAGAATATAATTTTCTGTTACGGTTTGTGCTTTAACCAAGTTAAAGCTAAAGAGCGCCAATACAAGAAAAGCTATTTTTTTCATGTGTGTGGACATTATTTTTTCCGGATAACGAACAGCCCGTCGCGGACGGGTAAGATTAATTTTTCTACTCTTTGATCGTTATTAACCTTATCATTAAATAAATGTATGTTTTGGGTATCTTTATCCTGTGCTTTTTTTACAATCTTTCCGCTCCAAAGCACATTATCTACTATAATTAATCCGCCGGGCTTTACCTGATCAAAAACAAGGTCATAATAAGTGCCATTGTTTTTTTTATCAGCATCTATAAAAACCAGATCAAAAGTTTCTGTCTTTAAATGCTGTAAGCTCTGTTGGGCATCGCCAATCAGGTATTTTATTTTATGTTCTAAGGGAGATTTTGCAAAGTTGCTTCTAACCATATCTTCCAATTCTGCATTTACATCCAAGGTATAAATTATCCCCTCATCAGTTAAGCCCTCAGCTAAGCAAAGGGTTGCATAACCCGTAAAAGTGCCAATTTCAAGAATCCTTTTAGGAGAAATGAGTTTGCTGAGAAGACTTAAAACCCTTCCTTGGTAATGTCCGCTTATCATTCTTGGCATGAGCACCTTTAGATGAGTTTCTCTGTCTATATGTTTTAACAGGTCGTTTTCAGGTTCGCAATAATGTAGTAAGAGTTCCTGTAGTTCTTCGCTGATCATGTTTTTATAAACGGGTTTTATCCATAAAATATTGCAAAATGAGCGTGGCCGATATGGTGTCAACACGCCCTTTATCTCTGCGGTCGTTCTTTTTAAGTCCGCTTTGCATAATGGTTTGATGCGCAATCTTTGAAGTAAAGCGTTCATCTACCAAGTGCTGCGGAATATGAGGGAAATTCTTTTTTAAGGTTGTGCAAAATCCTTTTACATGTTGTGCATTCTCAGAAGGAGAACCATCCATTTGCTTAGGATCGCCAATTACAAAAGCTTCTATGGCCTCTGCTTCCATATACTTTTTCAGATAAGTAATAATATCTTTGGGATGTATGGTATCTAGGCCAGTAGCAATAATTTGCAGGGGATCGGTAACTGCTAAACCAATGCGTTTGGTTCCATAATCAAATGCAATAATACGTGCCATCAATTGCAAAGATAGGCTTTTTTAAAAATAGCTTTCCAGTCAGATTAAGTAAGATATAATCAACAGAAAATTTTTTTTATAACTTCATGCAACGTTTTAAAAAAAGCGATGTCTTTTGTTCAGAAAGCTTTAGAATTTGGAAACTGTTTACGTAGACAAGCATACTTCATTAGTTAGCGATTGCAAGAAAGGCAATAGAAAGGCACAATTTGAACTGTACAAATTGTATGCTGGGGCAATGTACAACGTGGCCTTGCGTATTGTAAATGATGAAGCGGAAGCAGAGGATGTATTACAGGAAGCTTTCTTAGATGCATTTAACCGTATAGCTGATTTTAGGCAGGAAACAACTTTTGGCCTTTGGATTAAGCAGATTGTAATTAACAGGGCCATTAATTATCTGCGCAAACGCAAAATGGAACTGGTAAGCATGGACGATGTGGAGATTGTAGATGAAGGAGCTGATGATGCAGAAGACAATATGCTTAAGGTTGAAGCAATAAAAAATGCAATGGAAAAAATGCCCGATGGGTATAGAGTGGTGTTAAGCTTATATCTGTTTGAGGGATATGATCATGAAGAGATTTCTCATATCTTAAAAATAACAGAGAATACCTCTCGTACACAATATATGAGGGCAAAACGTAAGTTAATTAGTTTGTTGGAAACGAAAGGAGTAGAAAGATGAATAATAAATTGGAGAGCTTTATAAAAGACAACAAGAAGCGATTTGAAGAAAAAGGGCCTTCTGAAGAATTATGGAACAAGATTGCGGCAGACCTAGACAAAAAAGGAGCACCCAAAACCATTAAGCTTTATAGATGGATGAGTGTGGCAGCGGTTTTGATCTTGAGTATAGGTATTTACTTTGGCTACAGCTATCGCAGTTTGAACAAGAATATTGAAGTGGCTGATATCAATCCTACGTTGGCAAAAAAAGAAGTGCGCTTTGCCAGCATGATCGAGGAGAAACGAGATAGTTTGAGCAGTTATGCTAAAGCAAATCCAGAGCTGTATCAGGAGTTTACCACAGATTTAGGCAGGTTGGATAGAGATTACGAAGACCTAAAAAAGAAACTGCAAACCAGTGTAAATCGTGAAATGGTAGTTAAAGCCATGATGAAGAACAGAGAGATCCAGTTACAAATTTTAACACAGCAGTTAAGTATTATAACGCAAGTTGATGCTTATAAGAAAGACAGCAGCTTATAATAAAAGCTATAAATGACGTCAAAAAAATAGCGAGGACAAACAATACAATAAACCGGGCAAAACGCTCAAAAATATTTAACACAATGAGAAAAGAACTATTTGGTTTGGTGGCCTTGATTGTATTCTCGGCCCAAATAAAAGCACAGGAAGCCCCTGAAGCTCCACGTGCATCGAAAAAAGAAAGAAAAATTGCATCAGCTCCTACTTATGTTGGAACGAAGAATGTGGAGTCTTCTTCAGAAACTTATACATCTGTTTCAAGAACTAAAACATCTAATGGTGATAAAGCAGAAACGGTTAGTACCTATTATTCTTCGCAGGATATGCAAGATGATCCGCAGAGAACGAAAACATTTTCTAAATCATTTACAATAGATAAGAATGACGACATAGAGCTAAAAAACATTTATGGCAGTATGGTCATCAAGATCTGGAATAAAAATGAGATTAAGGTAGATGCAGATATCAAAGCCTATGCCGACAGCGAAAGCGAAGCTCAGACCCTGATTGATAATGTGAATATAGACGCATCAAAAAATGGCAATCAGGTGAGTTTTAGAACCATTATCAACAACAGAGAAGGTAATTGGGGCAGAGGTAGAAACAATGGTAAAAGCTGGAGACGTGAAGTAAAAGTGATGATGACGGTTTATATGCCTGCAAATAATGCTTTAACCCTAAGCCAGCAATATGGAAATGTAGAAATGCCCGATTACAACGGAGCAACATCTCTAAAAGTACAGTATGGGAATTTGGTTACCGGAAACCTGAACAGCAATAATAATTACATCAATATACAGTACGGTAAAGCAGATTTACAAAATGTAAATACAGGAAAGTTTAAGTTTCAGTATGGTGGAGGGGTAAAAATAGGAAATGTTGATGAGCTGGATCTAGAAGTGCAATATACATCTGTAGATGTTAAATCTGTAAAGAAAACAGCTAGCGTTAAAACGCAATATGGTAGAGGAGTTACCATTGGTTCTGTAGGCGGCCTAAGTCTTACTGCACAATATACAACGGTGAACGTAGGTAAATTGAGCGGCATCTTTACAGGTAAACTACAATATGGAAAGCTGAACATAGATGAAATAGAAGGCGCTTCTAAAACAGTTAATGTTGATGCACAATACACCACGGTTAATCTGGGTTTTGCACCTAATTTTAACGGAGACTTTAATGTAAATACAGCTTATAGCGGATTTAGCTACGGAAACAATGTAAGTGCACGTAAAACAAATGATGACAGAAATTACAGCTCGCGTAATGATTACGAAGGGAAAGTAAACAAAGGTGGCGGATCAAACGTGAGTGTAAGATCTCAATATGGAAGTGTAAAGTTTAACTAAAACCAAACAAACAAGCAAATGAACCAAAGACCCCGGATTTATTTCGGGGTTTTTTTGTGTGCGGAAATTGAATGACAGAAAATGTAACAATTGGAAACCTCTGAAATCCAAAAGCTCAATAGAAAAATAACTGGAAAACTGAACGAAAGAATTATCTTACAAATAGAGTTAAAAAGAGTTTCTATTATTTATTTTAGTAGCAGATAATTTAACTTAATATATGGAATTTTTAAGTACACCCGAAGCATGGATCTCTTTGCTAACTTTAACGGTTTTAGAAATAGTTTTAGGTATAGATAATATTGTTTTTATCTCTATCTTATCTAGTAAACTGCCACAAAATCAGCAGAAAAAAGCAAGGCAGTTAGGCTTGGCTTTGGCCATGGTTACCCGCGTATTGCTCTTGTTGTCTTTGAGCTGGATCATGACCCTCACAGCACCGTTGTTTAGCATAGGCCATTGGTTTGGACTAACTGATGCAGAATGGCTGCAGAAATTTGAAATATCAGGCAGAGATTTGATCCTGTTAATAGGAGGTATGTTCCTGATTTATAAGAGCACACATGAAATACACCACAAATTAGAAGGGGAAACAGAAGAAGATGCAAAAGTGAAACCCCATTCATTTGCAGGTACCATTGTTCAAATCCTAATCCTGGATATTGTTTTCTCTCTTGATTCGGTAATCACGGCAGTAGGTATGGCACAGCATATAGAGATTATGATCGCTGCGGTTATTATTGCGGTAATCATCATGATGATTTCGGCTGGAACCATTAGTGATTTTGTAAACAGGCATCCTACGGTTAAGATGTTGGCTTTGTCTTTCTTGTTGCTGATAGGAGTTTCTTTAATAGCCGAGGGTTTAGATCAACATATACCAAAAGGTTATATCTATTTTGCCATGGCTTTTTCAATGATTGTAGAAATGCTTAATTTAAGAATGAAGAAGAAGAGCGAAACTAAGACTAAATAGAGCTAGCTCTATGGCGACAAGGAAAAAGCATATTATATGTTATGCTTTTTCCTTACATATAAACTTCGTTTCTTTGCGCTTCA
>DDEP01000098.1:3085-5071 GCA_002336465.1 Pedobacter sp. UBA1951 | reverse complement strand
ATATGTGCTGGTTGATTTTTGGGCCTCATGGTGCGGGCCATGTAGAGCCGAAAATCCTAACGTTTTAGCTGCATATAATAAATACAAGAACAAAAATTTTGAAATCTTAGGGGTATCTATTGATGAGCCGAATAAGAAAAATGAATGGTTAAAGGCTGTAAAAGATGATGGCCTAACTTGGGTTCAGGTTTCAGATACTAAAGAGGGTGGAAATACGGCTGCGAAGTTATATGGCGTTAATGCGATACCATTTAATTTTATTGTAGATCCACAAGGTAAAATTGTAGCTAGAAATCTTCGCGGCGCTGAACTAGAAAAGAAATTAGCTGAGCTATTGGAAGGCAAAGCTAAATAACTAATAATAGCTCAAAAAGAAAGGGTTGCTTCTATTATAGAAGCAACCCTTTCTTTGTTTAGGAATCTTATAGGCTACTCTACNNCCCCTCCACTACAATTACCTCCAAAGGTATCGCCATTAAAAGGGCAGGCTTCCTGAGCTTCAAAGCAAGTCATTTCGCCTAAATGTATTGATTGAAATGGTGTGGTGCATGTCCAGTCGCATACAAGTCCACCCAATCCACCGCACGAATTATCAGTTTGTTCTTTCCCTCCAAATACCTCTTTTAATTGTGCTCTTGATAGAATTTCACCACCAAAAGTGAGATTGTTTAATTTTTTTGTTTTCATTTTTTAAGGTTTAAGTGATTGATTTACTGAAGTTAATTATTTTTTGTGTTAAATCAAATCGGCTTCTAAAGAGGCCCTTCACCAAATCAGGATTCTTGTAAACTTTATGAAATATGCAAACAAAGTCGTTCTCTTAACGATGTACCACTATAATATCGAAGATAGATTAATATGGATTATGAATCGTCCTTTTTGATTGGATTAGAAAATCTATACCCTAAAATACCGATGGATAAATCAATTATAACGCACAAACCTTTTATTTTGGGTTTTCTTGTAACCGTAAATTAGCAACTTGTTTGTAAGTTTTAATCATGCTACTGTTAATAAAAAAGCTTCACAAATTTTGTGAAGCTTTTCTACTAGGTTTCTAAGGTTTTACACCAAGTCAAAACCAATATCTTCTCTAAAGTATTTTCCATCGAAATAAATACGTCCGGCATCTGCAGTAGCGCATTGCAAAGCTTCAAATTGAGTGTTTTGCAAACTGGTTATCGCTAAAACACGACCACCATTTGATTTTACTACTCCGCCTTCTTTAAGCGTTCCGGCATGGAAAGCAATAGAATCTCTTAGGTTTTCTAGACCACTTATAGCTTTACCCTTGTCGTAATCGCCAGGATAGCCACCTGCAACAATCACTATTGTTGCAGCATTTTTAGGGCTTATCTTGATTTGGTAATTCCCAAGTTTTTTATGGGCTGTAGCTAAGAACAATTCAACAAGATCATTTTCAATTCTAGGGATAACACTTTCTGTTTCGGGATCACCCATGCGACAGTTATATTCGATTACATAAGGCTCATCACCAACTTTAATCAGCCCAAAGAAAATAAAACCCGTATAATCAATGTTGTCGGCTTTTAAACCTTTAATAGTTGGTTTAATTACCTTTTCTTCAATTTTAGACATAAAGGCTTGATCTGCAAATGGAACCGGAGAAACCGAACCCATACCACCTGTGTTTAGCCCAGTATCGCCCTGCCCAATACGTTTGTAATCTTTGGCTTCAGGCAAGGTTACATAGTTTTCGCCATCTGTTAATACAAACACAGAAAGTTCAATCCCTGTAAGAAATTCTTCAACTACCACGGTAGATCCTGCGTTACCAAATTTACCATCAAGCATCAATTTTAGCTCATCTTGGGCTTCTTTATGATTGTCAATAATGAGTACGCCCTTACCAGCAGCTAAGCCGTCGGCTTTTAAAACAACGGGTAGGCTATGGTTGGCAAGATAATCTAAGCCCGCTTGCAAATTCGCATTTGTAAATGATTTTGACTTGGCGGTAGGGATATG
>DDEP01000098.1:0-3000 GCA_002336465.1 Pedobacter sp. UBA1951 | reverse complement strand
AACGATTTCTTTTATGGCATCAAAGTTTTTAATGTCGATATTTACGTTTTTTCCATAAGTTAATGTACCCGCATTGCCGGGTGCAATAAAAAGATTAGAACATTGTGTAGACTGGCTGATTTTCCAAGCAAAAGCGCATTCTCTTCCACCTGAACCGATTAGTAGGATATTCATAGAGCAAAGATATTGCATTAAAGTTAAATGCGGCATAAAAACTGAGCTTTGTAAGTGTCAGTTCAGATTTTTTTAATATAAGGGTAATGTTTTTACAAATAATCAGGCTTTTATGTAATCTTTTTTCGGTTTTTTAAAGATTAAAATTAGATTTGCCCTCTTAATGAAGCACCTATTTACCCTTTCGCTTGTTTTTTTCAGCTTAACACATTTGGCTCAGGCCCAACGTGTGGAGAGCGTCGACCTGTCGAGCGAACGTGTATGCGCAAATCAGAATGCTACCATACAACTGGTAAAAGCCTACGAACAAACAGATCAGCTTAATTCAGGTTTTTTGTCTTACAGCGATCTTTCTTTAAGCGGTACCATATTCCAAGTTAAGCTTTGTTATGTTGATTTTACAGCAAGCAGACTTAATGAAAATGTTACCGGGCGCAATACAAAGAACAACAGCCCTTAGTTGTTCTTCCTTCTTTCAATAGTTAATTATAGAACATCTGTCAAGTTGGCTGTATTGTGCTGCTGGCTTGGTTGTTGCGTAAGATGTCGGATAACCGATGTCTGAGCACAAGAAGCATAAAAACATGATTGTATCTTAGACTATTAACAATAAACAATTCAGCGATAAAACAATATAAACAACAAATAAAATGTTAGGATTTTTAGCCAAGATATTTGGAACCAAATCAGAAAGAGATATTAAAGCGTTACAACCTATTGTAACACAGATAAACGAAGAATATAGCAAGCTCTCATCTTTAAGTAATGATGAACTGCGTGCAAAAACTACCGAATTTAAAGCTACAATAGCTTCAGGCTTAGCTGATATTGATGCGAAAATTGCAGACTTAAAAGCACAAGCAGAGAACAGTGAACTTTCTTTACAAGAAAAAACCAGCCTTTACGAAGAGGTAGATGCTTTAGGTAAAGAAAGAGATATCGAGCTTGAAAAAATATTAAAAGAGATATTGCCTGCTGCATTTGCAGTAGTAAAAGAAACTTCCCGCAGATTAACAGAGAACGAAATTCTTGAAGTAACGGCAACTCAGTTTGACAGAGATTTGGCTACCCGTAAGAGCAACGTTAAAATTGTAGGCGATAAGGCACAATGGGCAAATCGTTGGGATGCCGCTGGTAGCGAAGTGCTTTGGAACATGGTACATTATGATGTACAGTTAATTGGTGGTATGGTATTGCACAGCGGTAAAATAGCCGAAATGGCTACTGGTGAAGGTAAAACTTTGGTAAGTACCTTGCCCGCATATCTAAATGCATTGGCCGGACAAGGTGTACACATAGTTACGGTGAACGATTACCTAGCCCGTCGTGACTCTGAGTGGAATGCACCTCTTTTTGAGTTTCATGGTTTAAGTGTAGATTGTATCGATAAGCACCAACCAAATTCTGAAGAACGTAGAAAAGCTTATTTAGCAGATATTACTTACGGAACCAATAATGAGTTTGGTTTTGATTACCTGCGTGACAATATGGCGCAAAGCCCTGATCAATTGGTGCAACGCAAATTGCACTTTGCTATGGTGGATGAGGTTGACTCTGTGTTAATTGACGATGCCCGTACACCTTTGATTATTTCAGGCCCGGTGCCTTTTGGCGATCAGCACGAGTTTTATGAATTAAAACCACGTATAGAACGTTTGGTAAATGCCCAAAAAACTTATGTTACTCAGGCTTTAAATCAGGCCAAAAACTTGATCAATGGAGGTAATACTGGTACAGAAGAAGGAGAAGGTGGTTTAGCTTTATTACGAGCGCATAGGGGTTTGCCAAAAAATAAAGCATTGATCAAGTTCTTAAGCGAAGGTAATGTAAGACAAACCTTGCTAAAAACGGAGAACTACTATATGGCAGACCAATCTAAGAATATGCCTAAGGTTGATACTGAATTGTTCTTCTACATAGATGAAAAAAATAACCAGGTTGAGCTTACCGAGAAAGGTATTGAATTAATTACCCAACAAGGAGAAGATCCAGGATTCTTCGTTTTACCTGATGTAGGTACGGAAATTGCCGAAATCGAGAAATCGAGTGCAAGTAACGAAGAAAAAATTGCAAGAAAAGATGCTTTAATGCGCGATTATGGGGTTAAAGCAGAGCGTATTCACTCTATCAACCAGCTTTTAAAAGCTTATACTTTGTTTGAAAAAGATGTAGAATACATCATTGACGAAGGTAAGATCAAGATTGTTGATGAGCAGACTGGTCGTATTATGGAAGGCCGTCGTTATTCTGATGGTTTACACCAAGCAATTGAGGCTAAAGAAAATGTAAAGGTAGAAGATGCCTCACAAACCTATGCTACAGTTACCTTGCAAAACTTCTTCCGTATGTACCACAAATTGTGCGGGATGACGGGTACAGCAACTACAGAAGCAGGCGAGTTCTGGTCTATCTATAAGTTAGATGTGGTAGAAATTCCAACTAACAGAAAAATCTCTAGGATTGATGCGCAGGATTATGTTTATCGTACAGTAAGAGAAAAATACAATGCCGTAGCAGAAGAAATTGTAAAGTTAACGGAGGCAGGCCGTCCAGTATTGGTAGGTACTACATCGGTTGAAATTTCGGAGCTATTAAGCCGTATGTTGAAACTACGTGGTATCAAACACAATGTATTGAACGCTAAAATGCACCAAAGGGAGGCTGATATTGTGGCAGAAGCTGGTCAGCCAGGTCAGGTAACCATTGCTACCAACATGGCTGGTCGTGGTACGGATATCAAGTTAGGCCCAGGCGTTAAAGATGCTGGTGGTTTAGCTATTGTAGGTACAGAACGCCATGAGTCTCGTCGTGTCGACCGTCAGTTGA
>DDEP01000205.1:5116-23161 GCA_002336465.1 Pedobacter sp. UBA1951 | reverse complement strand
TTGTAGATACTTTGTTATATATATAAAATTAACAGGCTTTTGAAAAACATACACTCCAACATCTCGCTTAAGTTAGTAATCTTTTGCTTATTACTAGGCTTATTTTACGGTTGTTCTACGCAAAAAGATACGGTTGTTAACAGAAAGTTGCAAAATTTATCAGCCCGTTATAATCTTATTTACAATTCTAACGTATTGCTCAACAATTATCTTGAGCAAGTAAACCAAACCACCAAATATGATTTTGGCGAGTTGATCCCTATTTATTATGCTCCTATGCCTGCTGGGCTGAACAATGAAATTAACGACAAGACTCTTGATGAAATCGATGCCAAAGCCAGGACCATTATTGCAGAAAAAAACTTCAGCAATTATATAGATGATGCTTACCTGCTTTTAGGTAAAACCAATTTTTATACCGGCAAGTATTTTAATGCTACAGAATATTTCAACTATGTTGCCGATACTTATAAGAAACAACATCGTGTGCGTTTAAATGCCTTATCGTGGCAAGCACGCAGTTACCTAGAATTAGGTAATTATGAAAAAGCACAGCGCATCATAGCTGCCCTGCATAAAGAAATCGATTCTGTTAAAAATCAAAAATCGGATGCCTATGCTACGCTTGCTCAGATGAGCGTAGTTACCCAAAATCCAAAAGATGCCATTAACTATTTGCAGCTTGCCTTAAAGCAAGGGCCTGATACCAAAGACAAGATCAGATGGTATTATGTTCTAGCGCAGCTTTATGAAACAGAAAAAGACTATGGCAACAGCTTGGTTTATTACCATAAGGTAGAAAAAAGCAATGCTCCTTTTGAAATGTATTTCAATGCCAAGTTAAGCAAGATACGCATCAACAGCTTTTTGGACCATAAAACATTCGACAGGAAAAAACAACTCATAACGCTGATCAGAGACGATAAGAATGCCGATTTTATTGACCAGATTTATTATGAAATTGCCGAAGACAGCTATACCGCTGGCGATTACCAAAATGCAGAGCAGAATTATAAATTATCTGTATCAAAAAGCAAAGGTAACAATGCGCAAAAAGGACTTTCTTACCTTAAAATAGCCGAACTTAATTTTAACCAGTACCGCAACTATGTGAAGGCTAAACTATATTATGATAGCGCTGTGAATGTATTGCCCAAAACATCGCAACAATATATAGCCACACTTAAAAAGCGAGATAATTTATCTTATCTCATAGATCGTTATGAGCTTATTGATCGCGAAGAACATTTGCAGAAAATAGCACTTTTACCCGAAGCAGAACGGGCAAATGCTTTGGCTTCTTATTTTGAAAGCAAAGAAACAGGCACCAATAATGCCATCTCTCCATCTCAAGCAGATAATAATGGCAGCAGTGATATAATCCCACAAGCTAAAAACAGTAATTTCTACTTTAGCAATCCCACCGCTTTAAGCAAAGGTTTTAATGAGTTTAAGCGTAAATGGGGCAATAGAAAGTTAGAAGATAACTGGAGACAGAGTATAAAACAAAATCAACCTGTACCGAACGTTTTGGCACAACAAGTCGTTATGGGTTCGCCCAATAATCCTGACCCTGATGAAGCAGCTCCCGCTTCAAAAGTAAATGCGGCTCAATCTACTAAATATCTAGATTCACTACCTTTAACCGCTCTGCAAAAAGAAAAATCTGACCAGAAAATCATCGATGCATCTATTGGCATCGGCAATTTCTACCGTCAAGAATTAAATGACAAGCCAGAAGCGATAAAAGCTTTTGAGGACTTGTTGAACCGTTTCCCTAACAACAATAAGTTAGATGTGATATACTATAGTTTGTATTTAGCTTACCAACCTTTAAACTTAGAAAAATCTAATTATTATAAGAATCTTGTTTTGAACAAATTCCCTGCCTCTATATACTCCAAAACCATTATAGATCCGCAGTTTTCAGACAAGCAATCGGCATTAGAAAATGTAATCAAGACAGAATACACCAAAGTATTTAACCAATTGACCAATAAAGAATACAAAGACGTAATCAGCAATGTAAATGCAATCAATAACCGTTTTCCGGGCAATAATTTTACACCGCAGTTTGAATATTTAAAAGCTATAGCTATTGGACGTACGCAAAATGTAGATAGCTTGCTCAATGCTTTTAATGCAATTATAAGCCATCACGGCAACGACGCTTTAATTAAACCTTTAGTAGAAGATCATTTACTTTATATTAAAGCCAATTTGGCTTCTTATAAAAAAAGACCGATTGCTTTAACTGATTATGACCCTAACGAAATTCCTTTTGTAGCCGCTACAAACGTTACCATCGAAAAACCTAAACTGGAAAATAATGCAGCAATCGCAGTTGAAGAGAAAGCCCCTGCCGTTGCCAATGTTACAACTCCACAAACTCAAGCTCCTGAGAAAAAAGAACCTGTAGCGCAAGTTAAACCAGTTGAAGAAAAAGCTCCTGTCGCTACCAATTTAGTTAAAGATAATTTGTTTAGTGATAGCGTTTCTACCACTTATTTTTATGTAATAGCAGTAAACAGTACCGATTTTAATTTAAGCCCTTCGCGCTTTGGCGTTGGTCAGTTTAACCGTGGTAATTTTACGGGCGAGAACCTGAAACACCAACTGAAAGAATTAGATGAAGATGAACTGATTTTTGTAGGCGATTTTAAATCGGCTGCCGACGTTAAGAACTACGAAGAAACCATAAAAAAACAACTTGGCGCAATTATGAAGATTCCAGCAGCAAATTATACTACCTTTGTAATCAGCAAAGAGAATTTGCAGAAAATTACCAACCGCGATACCTTAAAGAGATATATCAATTACATTAATAACAATGGCTTATAATTACAATAGACCTAACAATAACGAACTTCCAAAAGATATCATCAAAAAATACAATGCAAGGATATGGTTAATCTTAGCTTGCGGAATTGTGTTGTTCAGCTTATTTATTGTCTTGATCGGTGCTGGAGTTTTTGGTTCAATTCCTTCTTTTAGGGCCATTGAACACCCTAAAAGCAATGAAGCTTCCGAAGTTATTTCGGAAGATGGTAAGGTATTGGGCACCTATTTTGTAAAAAACAGATCTAATGTAACCTACAGTGAAATCTCTCCCAATGTTGTAAATGCTTTGATCGCTACAGAAGATGTAAGGTTTAAATCGCACTCGGGTATAGATTTTAAACGTACGTTCACCATCTTTTTATATGCCATGATGGGTAAGAAACAAGGTGGAAGTACCATTACGCAACAATTAGCCCTTAATCTTTTTTCTGAAGAGGGACGTCAAAAGAACT
The DNA here is from genome assembly GCA_002336465.1 of Pedobacter sp. UBA1951. Lineage (GTDB taxonomy): Bacteria > Bacteroidota > Bacteroidia > Sphingobacteriales > Sphingobacteriaceae > Pedobacter. Next base: position 19,868 of record DDEP01000205.1, on the reverse strand, counting down.
ACTTTAAACGCATTATACAGAAATTTCAAGAGTGGGTAATAGCGGTAAAACTAGAGCGCAATTATACCAAAGAAGAAATCATTACCATGTACCTCAACACGGTAGATTTTGGCAATAATGCATATGGAATCAAATCTGCTGCGCGTGTTTATTTTGATACTACACCAGATAAACTTACTGTTCCTCAAGCTGCTGTATTAATTGGCTTGCAACGTGGTATTACCCGTTACTCGCCAACCAAAAACCCTGAAAGATCATTAAACAGACGTAATACCGTAATGGCATTGATGGCTAAAGCCGATTTGATCAATGAGCAGGATTTTGAGAAATACAAAACCTTGCCTTTGGGCTTAAATTTTAATCCAGCTACGGTTAATGATGGTATTGCACCTTATTTCAGGACAGTTCTTAAGGCCGAAATAAAAAAAATATTAGAAGAACGTTCTATTTATAAATCAGATGGCATAACGCCTTATGACCTGGACCGTGATGGTTTAAAAATCTATACCACCATTAATTACGATATGCAGGTATATGCAGAAGAAGCACAGAAAGAATACATGAAAGTGCTGCAGCAGCAGTTTACCAATAGCTGGAAAGGTAGAAATCCTTTTAAAGGCATGGAATTGCAGATAGACCAAGGTATTAAGCGATCAGACAGATATAAGGCTTTAAAGCTCGAAGGTAAAACAGATGAAGAAATTACCCAAGATTTTAACACACCTTCAAAACTGACCATTTTTACTTGGCGGGGCAACATCGATACTTTAATGAAGCCAATTGACTCTGTAAAGTATTATAAATTATTATTGCGTAACGCTATGATGGCCATGGATCCAAAAACTGGCTACATCAAAGCATGGGTTGGCGGCATAAACTATGAGCATTTTAAATATGATCAGGTTAAAATTGGTACCAGACAGGTGGGATCTACAGGTAAACCTTTTACCTATGCCGTAGCCATTGAAAACGGTTATTCTCCTTGTTATTCTGTTCTTAATGAACCTGTTACCATTTCTAATCCGGGTAGCCCAGATTGGACACCCCGTAACTCAGGTACACCTCTACCGGGCTCTATTACTCTGCAAAAAGCCTTGGCTTATTCGCAAAACTACGTTACCGCTTATCTTATGAAACAAGTAGGCCCTACTGCAGTGGTAAATGAAATCAAAAAAATGGGTATCACTACAGATGTACCTGCCGTACCTTCTATATGTTTAGGAACATTTGATGCTTCTATATTTGATATGGTTGGTGCTTACAGTGTATTTGCCAATAAAGGTATTTGGACACAGCCTACTTACATTTTACGTATAGAAGATAAAAACGGAGTGGTATTATACGATAGTAAACCTATTGTAAAAGTAGCCATGAACGAAGAAGTAGCTTTTGTAATGACACGCATGCTTCGCGGCGTAGTTACAGGTGGTACAGGTTCAAGATTAAGTTATAAATACGGCATAAATACACCTGTTGGCGGTAAAACCGGAACAACACAAAACAACTCAGATGGTTGGTTTATGGCCATAACACCTGATCTTGTAGCCGGGGTTTGGACGGGTTGTGAAGACAGAGCTTTCCACTTTACCAGCACAAGCTATGGCGAAGGGGCAAATTCTGCGCTCCCTGTGTATGCAGGTTTTATGAAACGGGTTTACGCCGATCCTAAGCTCAAAATAAGCAAAAGCGATTTTACACCACCAGCCAGTGGAGTAAACATCATTTACGATTGCAGCCAGTACCAACAACAGGAACAGGGTACTACAGAGCTAGATAAGAAATTGGGATTTTAAATTGGCCTAACCTAGTTACTAAAATTCAGGTTAACAAAGGTGGTCCCTATCGGAATGATTTTTTCGGCAATCCAAATTTGATTCTTATCAAATTTGGCTATTTTATTTTTTGCAACAATGTACGCTCTATGGCAACGGATAAAATCTGATGAAGGTAAAAGTTCAATCAAATCGTTTATAGTTATTCGGGTGCTTACCAACCTATCTATCAATTGAATTTGAGTATAATTGCCTGAGGCTTCAATATACAGAATATCATTAAGCATGATCTTTACATGCTCATAGCCGTCTTTTACAAAAATGTAATCTGTTTTACTTTCTAGTTTCTGGGATCTTAAACTATATAACTCCTGTGCTTTATTGCAGGCTTTTAAAAAACGAGCAATAGAAAAAGGCTTCAGCAAATAGTCAACTGCATCTAGCTCAAAGCTCTGTACTGCATGCTCGGTATAAGCAGTGGTAAAAATTACCAAAGGTACCTTGCTTAAGCTTTTTAAAAATTCAATCCCTGAAATATCAGGCATTTTAATATCTAAAAAAATTAAATCTACAGGATGTTTTTGCAGGTAATTGATCGCCAAAAAAGCATCACTAAAAGTTTCCCTTAATTCAACAAAAGGAACTTTATCAGTATGATGCTTAATTACGTCTAGTGCTACAGGCTCATCATCTACTGCTATTGCTATCATTTAATTTTTATTCAAAACTTCGGTAATCTGATTGTATAACTTATGCCCGTCGCTTGGTCTAAAGGCTTTACTTATTACAAGTTTACCTTCCTTGTCAAAGATAAAATATTGCGGATAATATTCCGCTTTATCATTAGCAGCCGCTAGTAACTCTTTCCAAAAGGGTGCCATCTGTTCTCTGTTTTTACGTAAATGAATTCCGGTAAGTTCATTTATTTTAATAAATTCTTTCCAATCCTGGTCTTTACTTTCTTCATCCATATCTAAATAAACAAATGCAACATCTTTATCTTTAAATTTATCCTTTAAGGCTACGTTATAAGGTAGTTCTGCTTTACAAGGACCACACCAAGTACCCCAAACATCTAAATAAACAACCTTGCCTTTTAGTATTTTTATCACGTCGTAAATAGATTTTACATTTTGGTAATCTCTAAAAACAACAATGTTTTCATTTTTTTCATTCTTGTTTAATAACAAACTGAGATTATTTATATATGCTTTTATAATTTGCGTATGCTCGTCATTCGGAAAGATTTTAAGATGAGCATTGGCTAAGAGTTCTAAGTGTTTTAAATCTTTATCGGCATACAGATTAGTTAATTGCTGAAAATTGTATTGTTTTGCAACGTCTAAGGGTACATTCTTTAAAGCACCAATAAATCGCCAATAATCTTTACTATAAGTTTTCATCAGCACGTTGGCACTATCCAAACTGATACCAAAATAAGGGATTAACTCATTTGTTGGGATTTTTTCAGCCCTTATTTTTACAAATGCTTTGACTTCTAAATAGCGTAGATAATAATCTATAAATGCATAATAATTTGGCCCGGCATTTACTTGCTTAGCCAGCATATCTTTATCTTCAAAAATATTGATAACCAAACTATCGGCTGCCGCTTTTGGCAAATCTGTTTCACTCACAAAATAATTTAAATAATTGATAGCTAATGTATTTATTTCTGTAGCCATGTACTTTTTATGGTAAGCTGAAATGTTAGATTGATTAACCACAGCCAGTTTTTTCTCTTGTACGGCATAAAAGGGTTTTAATACTTTATTATTGATTTCGACTAAAGATAATCCTTTAAATTTTTCAAGCTCTGCTGGAGTCAAAAAGAATGGTATTTCATCAAAGTTTACTTGCCTTAAAATTTGATTTTCGGCAAAAGCACTCCCCGAAATTACCTTAACAGCACTATCTCTAATTTCTATTTTTAAATTGCCTTTGGCACTTAGAAATAAAGTATAAAATATACGATTGTGAATTAAAGTAGCTAGCTTTTTCTCCTTAATGGGAATAACAAAATCAAAAGAGCCATCCTGAGCCACCGGTATTGTAATTGAATTGGCTTTATGGAAACCGAAAACCAAGGGAATATTTATCTGCAATTCGGCTTGGTTTTTATAATTTATAATTTTACCACTTAGTTTAAATTGAGCTATTGCCAATAAACTACATAAATTTAATAGGGTTAATAAAAGTATCTTTTTCATAAACTATAGCTGTAAAGTTAAGTGTACAAAAAACTCATTAACGGTTTCTCTAACAATCAATTCATGTTTTTCAGGATATAATAATGCTAAGCGTCGCTTTACATTTTCAAGCCCAATTCCACTTTTTAATTTTTCTGGATCATGATCGCTTTTAGTATAAACACTATTGCTAACATCAAAAAACAAGATATCATTCTTAGTTTGCAAAACGATTTTTATGTAAGAAGGTCTGCTCAAACTAATGCCATGTTTAAAAGCATTTTCTACAAAAGGTATAAGCAACATAGGGGTAATTAGCTCGTGATTAAACTGCTCCTCTATTACAGTTTCAATTTTAATATCAGCCGATTGTGAAGTACGTAACTTTTGCAGCGCGATGTAGTTGTTCAGGTATTCAACTTCGCGTATTAAAGCTATTTTGTCTTGCATATTTTCATGCAACATAAAACGCATCATATCGCCTAGCTTTTGTATGCCCTCGCCCGTACGTTCGGCATTTTCTTGTAGCGCAGTACCGTATAAAGTGTTTAAGGCATTAAACAAGAAATGTGGGTTTATTTGCGATTTTAAGAAGTTTAAATTCGCATCCGATTTGCCTAATTCGGTTTTTAACGAAGTGATTTCTTTACGCTGTTCCAATCTGTTCTTATATAAAAACCAAGCTAAAGGCGCTGTAACAAACAACTGTGCAGGTAAATGAAATAAGAGTATAATAAAAATGGTTTCTGGATTGGCTCCAAAAGAAAATAAGGCTATAAAACTCATGGGGATTGCCAACAGTAAACTGACAGACAAAATCTGAACAAAAAAGTTGATAAACTTTATATGTTGCTGATATTTTTGAGGTAATAAATAATAAACCGAGTAAATGAATATACCTATGGCGGCCCCTAAAACCAACGACCAAAGCACCCAAATTTGAGAAGAAGAATTGGTAGTTATCCAAAGTATTAAGCCCGCAAACCAAAAGGCTATGCCAACCATTAAATCTGTTTTAATCAGGCTTCGCACTTTAGCATTATCAACTCTTGTTTCAACCAAATAAACCAGATAAGTTTTAAGAGAACAATAGATTGAAATCGTAATAATTAACCATATGGCATAACCAAATCCATCAAAAAACATACGGTTATAGGCTTGTTGCAAAGTTTTATAATTTTCAAACTCGTAAGTATGGGTATAGGTTCTACCTACCCCCATGGTTATACCAACAGCCGCAATTAATATTACGATTAAGGAATAATATTGAACTGTTCTATGCTTTTTCAAAATAGCTGGTATAGCTATAAAGTTTAATAGCAAGAAACTGAAATAAATTACCGAAGTTTTAAAGAAATTGGGTAAAAAGTAATTATAAAAATAAGAGTAACTTATTTTATTTCTAATAAATGCAAAATGATTTCCGTCATCGTTATGGTTACTGGTATTAGAAATTAGTGTCACGAGCACAATCAAAAATAAAATAGTTGCAATCCAAAACTCTGCTTTTTGTAAGTCTTTTAGTTTCATATTAATGGGTTTGTTGTGCAATTTTAGTCTAATTTTTAACATCAACTAAAAAATGTGATGAACATGGAGAAATATGTGACGAATGAAAAGTAATATGAAATTTATCTGCCTAAATCACTCATAGCAAATTAGGCATAACAACAACTTTACTGTAAATTAGTGTCCTAAATGAGCAGTTTCGATTATAAACAAGCGTTGGCCGATATCCCCCACAAACCGGGCGTATATCAATATTTTGATGTAGATGGAACATTGATGTACATTGGTAAAGCCAAAGACCTTAAAAACAGGGTAAGTTCTTATTTTACTCAGGATAAGCAGCTCAATGGTAAAACAAGAGTACTGGTATCTAAAATCCGTAAAATCACATTTACCATTGTAGATACCGAGATAGATGCATGGTTGCTAGAAAACAACCTGATCAAAAAGCATCAGCCCAAATACAATATCATGCTCAAAGATGACAAGACCTATCCTTGGATTGTCATCAAAAAAGAACCCTTTCCACGAGTTTTTCCTACACGTAAATCCATTAAAGATGGCTCTACTTATTTCGGCCCATATGCCTCTGTGGGCATGATGCATACCATTTTGGATTTGATCAAAGAAACTTACCCTTTACGTACTTGCAATCTAGCTCTAACATCGCAAAACATTACTCAAGGAAAATTTAAGGTATGTTTAGAATACCAGATCGGAAACTGTAAAGGACCTTGCGAAGCTTACCAGAGCGAAGCTGATTATCTACAGAATATTGCCGACATCAAAGACATCCTGAATGGAAAAATTGGCAATGTAATTAGGCATTTAAAGCAACATGTAGATCTAGCCGTTAAGAACTTGGATTTTGAACAAGCGCACAATCTACAACTTAAACTCAATACACTTGAAAAATACCAGAGCAAATCTACTGTTGTAAACAGCTCTGTTACCAATATAGATGTGGTAAGTATTGCTTCTGATGAAAAATATGCTTTTGTAAACTACCTGAAGATAATGAACGGTAGTATTATACAAACACAAACCATAGAAATTAAAAAGCGACTGGACGAAACCGATGAAGAGCTGCTATCTATTGCCATAGCCGAGTTTAGGAGCCGGTTCAAAAGTACTTCCAAAGAAATCATTGTTCCTTTTGAGATGGCTTTAGATGATCCTGGTCTTAAGCTTACCGTACCTAAATTAGGTGATAGAAAGAGCTTACTTGAGCTCTCTCAAAAAAACGTACTGTTCTTTAAAAAAGAAAAGCTGAACCAGTATGAAAAGCTAAATCCTGATTTACGAACAGACCGCATTTTAGGCCAGATGAAAGCCGACCTTAGACTTACTCAACTGCCTTATCATATTGAGTGCTTTGATAATTCTAACTTTCAGGGTAAATACCCCGTATCGGCTATCGTGGTTTTTAAAGATGCCAAGCCTAGCAAAAAAGATTACAGGCATTTTAATGTAAAAACGGTAGAAGGACCTAATGATTTCGCTACCATGCAGGAGGCCGTTTACAGACGATATAAGCGCATGTTAGACGAAAACCAGCCATTGCCTCAGTTGATCATCATTGATGGCGGCAAGGGGCAGCTTTCATCTGCTCTAAGCAGTCTTAAAAAATTAGGGATAGACAAAAAAGTAACCGTTATAGGTATTGCCAAACGACTGGAAGAACTTTATTACCCTAACGATAGTTTGCCCCTTTATTTAGACAAAAAATCGGAAACCCTTAAAATCATTCAGCAACTAAGAGACGAGGCGCACCGTTTCGGTATCACTTTTCACCGCAAGAAAAGAAACCAAGGTACATTGAAAACCGAATTGGAACAGATATCAGGAATTGGAAAGACCACAGCCGACAAGCTTTTATTGAAGTTCAAATCTGTTAAAAAGATAAAAGAAGCAACAGAAAAAGAATTAGCTGAAGTACTAAATCTAAAACAGGTTAAAGCACTAAAAGAACATTTCGCTTAAAATAAAAAAGCGGGACTTTAACAGTCCCGCTTTTTTAATATTGCCAAAGGCCTTGTTCAAAATCGGCCATTTTCTTTTTGATTTTCTCGCTTTCTAATAAGCGTTCTTTCGGATCCGAAATGATGTCTTTTAACTTATAATCGCCAGAGTTGGTTTCTTTTACAATGTAGCTTGAAAATAAGCGATGCACAAAGAAATCATCCATACTTACAGGAGATGAATCGTTCAAAGCATTGAACAGTCTCTTTTTGGATAACAAATCTCTTGCGTCATCATAATAAATCCAAAAAATAGGTTGCCAATCTTTAGTTTGCGCATTTAGCTTTAAAGGTGCCAAACCTATGATACGAGGCTCAAAAACACCTCTTTTGCCATCAAATACCCAATCCTCTTTTACCCTGTATTTTAAAAACAAAGCAGGGTTAAATTCGCCCGGCACCTCTTTTACGGTACCTGCTTTATTATTGGTTACATTTACTACTCCATTTGCAAGTTTCATTGCATCAGCAGTATCTAAAGGAAAATTAAACGCATCATCATCCTCTAAAGTTTTAGGGTCTTTAGGATTATAAGCCGTTAATTCTTCTAATTTAACCGCATTTAACAATATTTCAATCAATCTCGATTTAGGGAAATTCAACACTGAATTAACCGTATCTCTTAAATCAATATCTCTCCAAACACGTTTGGTATATACCACATCCTCATCTTTGATTACCGCCAAGAAAGCTTTTTGAGAAACTGTATCTCTTAAATCTTTTTCTACAGCGTAACCATCTTTAGGTGGAGTTTTACGCTTAGGGGTCTTAGTAGTAGGCTTAGGCTCATCCTGCTTTTTCTCTTCCGTTGCCGGAGGATCTGTTTTTGCAGGCTGTTGCTTGGCCGGTGGGTTCACCTTATTTCCGTTTGCCTTTTTTGCTCCATTCTGGGCAAAACCAACAACACTAACCGCAACAATAAAAACAAGCGATAATATGAACTTTTTCATTTTCAATTATTTTACATTAAATACAACTGGCGGCAATACCCTTTGTCTCCCGTCAGGTCCCTGCGAAACAATTTGGTCAAAAATAACCCTTGTTCCAGGCGAAACAGCGTTAATAGCATTTCTTACTGCTCCAGTAAAGTTTCCTCCTTGTCCTGATATGGTAACCGCATCAGAACGTGGCTTGATCACGGTAAGTTCATAACGTATGATCCTGAACTTAACATCAAAAGGGAAATCATCCAAATCAGCTTCAATCTCAGATTCGCTTTTTAACTGTACAGATGCAATATCGCCGCCACCATTGCCGCCAACTTTAGCAACTGGCGCAGGTATAGCTTTAACCCTAAATGTAGGCGAACCTAAATTTACAGTCTTACCATTATTACTAGCCGATACACTGATCGAAACTTCTTTACCCACCAATGAACCCGGTACATTTACCATAAATTTACCGTTTGCTCCAGTTAAAGAACCGCCTCCAGAAATAGAAGCATTGATATTAGGGAAACCCGCAGCTGATATGGTAAATGGATTTGGGATACCCGCATAAATTACATTCAATTTATCAGATGAAACCGTTGCAGACGGAGCAGCAACCTGATAAGTTTGAGGTGCGGTTTCATAAGTCTTGATATTACCGTTACGCTCTTTAACCCTAATGGTACCTTTCCATGTAAACGTACCTACACTACCTGTACCGCCGGTATATACACCTTTTCCATTTTCAGTAGGCACTCTGTTACCATTTACAGTAATATCAGGTGTAGATTTTGAATCACTTGCTGTAAGATAAATCTCAGCTTTATAAGGCTGTCCTTGAATTACGTATGAAGTAGGCGCTACGGCTACTGCCTCAAAATGATCTAAAACCACGATAGGTTTATCAGCTAATATTTTGTTGATGATATCAGCCTCCATGTTCTTAGTATCGTTCTGGATCATGGTTAATATTGTTCTGAAAGCAGCCAAAGGAACGCCTTCACCAAAATTGGTACCTGTCCATGTTTTTGGTTCTCCTGCTCTTGGTTTTGCAGGGTTTTTAGCTTCAAGCATAAAAGTAGGTCTGCCCTCATCAGGTAATAACAAAGCAGCCAATTCCTTGCCCGTTTGGTTAATTTTCTCCTGCAATTCTTTACCTTTTTTAGGTCGTTCATCACTACCCATGATGTTCTGACCTATATCTAAATTGTTCTTTTGAACAAGTTCTCCATTTTCGTCAATACCATCTTTAGCAATTTCGGCCTGTAAACCATCAATATATTTAATCAAGTTACCGGCTATAGCCTGTGCTTTCTTAGCTCGGTCAAACTTAACCTGATTGTCTGAACTTTCTTTAGCTTTAGTATCGCCGTAGTTTTTCAATAACTGCTGGATACTGGTATTTACATTTTCCTTTGAAGTATTTAAACTGTCGTTAATATTTTTAAAGGCCTTAAGTACCAAGTCCGATACGTTTAGCGCTAACATCGCTAAAAGCACCAAGTACATAATGCCTATCATCTTCTGCCTTGCGGTTTCTTTACCTCCTGCCATGTTAAATTAGAATTAGTTTTTTAAAATTTAACCCAATATTTTAAGCACGAGGTTGATTCATTGCGCTCAGCATATTACCATAAATAGCATTTAATGATGCTAAGTTTTTAGCTAGTTTGCCTACCTCTTCTTTAAACTGCTTAGAATCATCCATTGAATCATTGAAGTTATTCATGGTTAAAGAAAGATTTTGGTAGAATTTATTCATTGATTTTAAGTGAGCACTTGAATCTTGTAGTTCTAACTCGTATACAGCATTTAATGCCGAAAGGTTTTTAGCTAAATTGTTTACTTGTTCATGGTAAGCTTTAGTGTCTTTACTGCTGTTACCTAAATCTTGAAGTTGGCTTGTAGCAACATCAAATGCGTTATCCAAATTAGCAAACTTAGAAGTTGTATTTTTTACTTTTGCGGTAAATTCATTGGTAGCTAACGATGCATCTGCAACATTAGAAATAGTAGCCACTTTATCGCTAAATGTTCTTAAGCCAGAACCTAAACTCTCGATTAATGCAGGTTCAATCTTGGCATCAGCAAACAGTTTATCTAATTGTTGTGAAGTACCTGCAGAAGCATTGCTGCTGCTTACTTCTGGAATTGCGCCATCAGGTGTAGGTTTACCACCTTCACGTAGCTGAGGATAAACTTTTTGCCACTCTACATCTGGATGTGGAGGGAATAAACCAGTTAATAAAAACAGGACAGCTTCAACCCCTAAACCTACTCCAATCATGATACTACCATATATCCCTCCTAAGTGGAGAATTTTAAATAAAGCACCAACGATTACAATAGATGCACCAACTGAGGTTGCAAGGTGTAATTTTGCTTCTGTTGTAGCGTACTTTCCAGCCATAGTTTCTTTGTTTGAATTTTTAGTTTGGTTTATTTTTTAAATCTTATTTCCAGGGAATTTTGAAATACATCTGAAACCGATGTAAGATCTTGCCATATCCTGATATTCATATTGCGTTACTGAGTTCTGAAGGAAAAAGCCTATATCTTTCCACGATCCGCCTTTTACAGCTTTACGTTTACCATTTTTAAAGATAGGGTTTTTATCTTCAGGTGATGAGGTATTGTATGAATCCAATGTCCATTCTGCTACGTTACCAGCCATATTGTACAAACCATAATCATTTGGCAGATAAGCTTTGGCCTCTACGGTATATAAAGCACCGTCATCTACATAATTTCCTCTTCCTACTTTAAAGTTAGCCTGCAAACAGCCTTTAGCATTCATGATGTAAGGACCGCCCCAAGGATATTTAGTTTGTACTCTTCCTCCTCTTGCGGCATACTCAAATTCACTTTCGGTAGGTAAAGAATATTTCAATCTTGTATTTTTTGGTAATTTTCTTCTAGAGGCTACACTTTCGTAAAGATTGGTTCTCCAAGCACAAAAAGCTCTTGCCTGATCCCAAGTTACACCTACAACCGGATATTTGTCATAAGATGGGTGGTTAAAATAAGCTTCAACCATAGGATCGTTATACTCGTAGGTAAAGTCTTTTTTCCATACCAATGTATCTGGATAAACAACTACAGAAGGATGTTGGTTAGGGTTATTCGGGTCTGGATTATCTACATATACATCATAGAAATCGGCTACAGATCCGTTCGGGTTTTTCAACTGATACTCAAGGTTTACTTCATAATAAGAATACCTTAGTTTTTTCACGTCAAGCCCAACAGAAATATCACGACCATTCATGCTGATTTTACTATACAAATCGCCTAGATCTTTATTTCCGCCTTTATTACTAGCCCATAATTTAGAGCCGTTACCAATAGCTTTCCAGTTAATATTTTGGGGAGGAGCTGTAGTTCCTGAAGCTGGCTGTGTTTTAGGTTTCAGAAAATATTTAGCAGCATCGCCACTTGGAGTTTTGTAGTTACCACCTCCTTCGTATGGAGCGCCTTTAATATATACAGAAACTGCAATAGAGTCTCTTACCCAGTTTACAAATTGTCTATATTCGGCATTGGTAATTTCTGTTTCATCCATATAAAAAGGACTAAATGAAACCATTTTACTCTGCCGCCCCTGATAAAAGGTAATATCCTCATCGGTCATACCAATAAGGTTTCTTCCTCCGGGTATATATACCATCCCCAAAGGGATAGTTTTGTTCTTAAACTTTTTATTATACGCTCCTACAAGTTCGCCAGCACCGCCTTTTCCACAGCCCGAGAGCATAACTCCTGCAATAAAAAATGCAAGAAAGTAAATTTTCCTCATAAGTTGTTTAAACAATTTTATAGCAATTTTATCAATTAACATTGACAATTACAACTTTTTGCACAAATTTATCCACAGTTTCCCCACAAAGTCCAGTTATCAACAAAAGCTTAAAACCAAACACAAGTGCATAATTAAAAAACAGCTTTAAATTATTTACTAATTTAACATTAAATAATTAAGTGCAAATACTTACTTATAGGTATTTTATGCATGTTGCCTTTTAGAAAGGTTTTTTACCACAACCTACTCTGTAACAGCCTATTTATTTTGGTGACCAATTAAAAAGCGGCTTGAGTTATAATCCAAGCCGCTCTATATTTTTATGATGATACGCCAACGGGCGATCTATTATTTATTAGACTTTTTAATATAGTTTTCTAATGCCATAATCATTGAAGGTGCTTCAGGATTTGGCGCCGCAATATCAACAATAAGTCCTTTTTCAGCCACTGCTTTCTGCGTGTTTAAGCCAAAAGTTGCTATACGCGTATTGTTTTGTTGAAAATTGGGGAAATTTATGTACAGCGACTGAATGCTTGATGGGCTGAAGAATGCCAATATATCATAAAACACATCTGCAAGGTCAGATAAATCACTAACCACCGTTCTAAACAATACGGCTGGTGTTACATCATAACCATTTTTCTGCAAAAAGTTCATGGTATCTTCGGTTGCCACATCAGAGCACGGGTACAAAAACTTCTCGCCAGCATGCTTTTTCATTACTTCTGCTAAATCTGATGCGCTCTGTTTACCAAAAAAGATTTTTCTTTTTCTGTACTGAATGTATTTTTGAAGATATAATGCCGTAGATTCTGAAATGCAAAAATATTTCAGGTTTACAGAAACCTCATATCTCATTTCTTCGCATATCCTAAAAAAATGATCAACAGCATTTCTGCTCGTAAATACTACTGCGGTATAATCAGGAAGGTTGATTTTCTCTTTTCTAAAATCTTTGGCCTGTACTCCCTCTACGTGTATGAACGATCTAAAATCAACTTTAAGATTATACTTTTTTGCTAAATCGAAATAAGGTGATTTTTCTGTTTCAGGCTTTGGCAATGTAACCAAGATGCTTTTTACTTTACGTAGTCTTTCTTTGTTTTCCTGCATTTCTTTTTACCTCTTAATATCCTATTGCCTTGATTAGTATCATTATAGGGCATATTTCAAGGGCGCAAAGATACAAAATTAAATACAACTTAGGAAACCGGTAGGTGGATAAAATATTAATTGCCGCTCTTACAAACTGAAAAATGAAGATGACACAAAGCAATATTAACCCAGTAAAGATAAAAACATTACCATACTGAACAGGAGCAAGTGCAAAAGCAATAATTAAAGGGATAAACAATAAAGATGCATTAAAATAACTCAGGTATAAAATGGTAACATAATGCTTTACGGGTTTCTGCACTTCAAAGAAAAAGCCAATCAGTCTTAACATCACTATCTTTAGAAGATATAATAAAATAATACCTACTGAAAGCGTAATAAAAAACTCAAAACCTTGTTGTTGAGCCTGTTCATTTTCATTGTATTGCGCCAAAAGGTAAAAGAACATTCCTATGGTAAAACCAAACTGCACAAATAGCAATAAAAAAGACCATGAAGTAACCAAGTTATCTTCCTTACTAAAATTGGTTAGTACACGATTGCTGTAAAACGACTGTACAACCATATTTAACTGCTTGCCAAATGAATTTTTTAAGATTGCAAACAGCAGCAATAAAAAGCCAATTACCCATAAGACCCATACCTTACCTTTAGGCAACAGATCGCCACGACCGTAAATTATCTTTTCTGTAGGATTCTGTTTTTTTAAAATCGAAGATAAATCAAATACAGCGAAACCATATCCTTTGCTCAGGCTGTCTATCCAATGCGCATAAGTAGAAGAATCTCTTTTCTTTAGGATATGTGGAGTTAGGGTATCAACCGTGCTTTTATCTAAAGTATCCATTAATAGGCTATCGGTTAATAAAAGGTTAGTTCTTAACGAATCTGCTTTGATAGGTCTTACCTGCGCAAATGAAATAAAGGCTGGCAAAAGGAATAGCAAAAAGCAGATTTGTTTTTTAAGCATGATCAATTAAAATAAAGCGGTTACCCCGATATGGATTTTTCCTTGGCGCAAATTTAACGGATTATTTTTTTGTTTACCTAAAGCATAGCTTAATGAAAGTATGCCTAAATTGGTTTCGAAATTTAAGCCAGCTCCCATACCCAAAGGATAATCTTTACCGCTGCTTTTCTGTATATAAGCTTGGTTATAGAATAAAAACAGAAAAGAGTTCTGTTCTAGCAAATATCTAAGCTCTGCATTGAACAACGTATAAGCACTGGTTAAAAATTCCATCTCATTAAAACCCCTTAACGTATTTTGTCCACCTATTCTAAACAGCTCATTATCTAACAGGTCTTTCCCTGATAAATACCCTGTTTGATTAGATAAAGCAAAAACGGTTTGCTTAGCCAGCGGGATAAAATACCTTGCATCTAAGTGCAAACGATACACAGAACTGTTAAG
>DDEP01000205.1:0-5068 GCA_002336465.1 Pedobacter sp. UBA1951 | reverse complement strand
AGCACCTGTGCGTTTTTATACTGTGAAGTTTCAATCAAACTACTTGTTCTGCGCTCAACAAAAAACTGTACTTTTTCATTGGTCTTTACTGCATAGTTAAATAACAATTTGGTATCTACATTAAGATAAGTAGTGTCTTGCTTATATAGAATTAAACTTGGCGAAAAACCTAAATCTGTATTAAATATGCGAGGGATGTCAATATTGGTTTCTAAAAATTGTGTGCCCTTAGATAAGTTTTGGTAGTTAAAGTAGATTTTTTCTGCCTGTTGAAAAGTGTTTACAAGAGATAGTTTAAGATTGCCCACAAGTTCTAGCTTATCTGAGGCGTTTTGCTTAGGTTGCAAACCTAAAATACCATCAAACTGATTGATGTTCTTTTTTTCAAGAAAAACCGTAACCGCAGCTTTATTAGCTGCAAAGCTAACCTCAAAAGGTTTTGCTTCTTTTAAAAAAGGCAGTTCGTTCAATCGTTTGTAGATTTGGCTTACGGCACTTTCATTGTAATCTGCACCTGCTTTAACTCCCAAGTACGTCTGCAAATATGTTTTGCTTATTTTTACATCGCCTACTATTTTAAGGCTATCAAAAATAATGCGCTCATTAAGTGTTAGGTTAAGGCTTGCTGTAACCTGCTCATTTTCAAAACGTATCTGATCGAGGCCTACTGCGGCAAAAGGATAGCCATTATTTTCGCAACCGGTTATAATCTTTTTGAATAAATCTTCAAGTTGTATGGTATTAAAGGGCACACCTGTAAAATTTCCTACATAAGCATTTATGTTCTGCTCAAGGAACACAGGCATATTTCCTTTTTTAAGCCCTATCCATTTGTATTGCAATTGTTGGTCTATAAGCAACTCGGCCTGTTTATTTTTTATGCTGAGTTGTTTCAGCTCTGCCAAAAGGTACCCTTTTAACCTAAGTTGACTAATGACCTTATCTGCTTCTTTATAAATTGTTGCACTATCTGCCGCTTCCTTATTAAACTTCAAGCTATTCAACAATTCTGTATTTGACTTTACCAGTTTAACTTCTACCTGATAAAGCCCCTGTCCCCATACCAAAAAGCTGCCCAGTACCAGAAAAACAGTCAACAGATATTTCATTTCATAAAGTAAGTCTATTTTTATAATACTTTCAAAATTAAAAAGCCGCGTTTAATTTTATCTTAACTTTGCAACATGGTTGGTATTTATATACATATTCCTTTTTGCAAACAAGCCTGCAATTATTGTGATTTTCATTTTACAACTTCTTTCAAAAATACCGACAATCTAATAGAGGCCATCTGTAAAGAGATTGTGCTAAAAAAAGACCGTATAAACAGCCCAATAAGCAGTATTTATTTGGGCGGGGGCACACCGAGTGTTTTACCTGCTTCTCAACTACAAAAAGTCTTTGATACAATAGAAAAGCATTTCTCTATTAGTAGCGATGCAGAGATTACGCTAGAAGCCAATCCAGATGACCTGAGCCAAGAAAAAGTGAAAGCACTAAGACTTTTACCTGTTAACCGCTTTAGCATAGGTACGCAATCTTTTTACAATGAGGATTTGCAATGGATGAACCGAGCCCATAATGCTGAAGAAGCCGAAAGCAGCATCAAAAGATGTCAGGATGCGGGTTTTGAGAACTTAAGCATAGATCTTATTTATGGTTTTCCCCTGCTTGATCATGAAAAATGGAAAAGCAATATCCACACGGTTTTAGATTTACAGATACCTCATATATCGGCCTATGCTTTAACCGTTGAACCTAAAACAGCTTTAGCGACCGCAATAAAAAAAGGGAAACAAACAAATGTTAACGATGAACAGGCTGCCGATCAATTTATGATCTTAACCGAATCATTGGCCATGAATGGTTTTGAGCATTATGAAATTTCCAACTATGCAAAACCTGGTTGTTATGCAGTACATAACACCAATTACTGGAAAGGCGTGCCATACTTAGGCATAGGACCTTCTGCACATGGATTTGATGGAACACAACGTTACATTAACATCAACAATAACACTAAATACATAGAAAGTATTCTGCAAAATCAATTGCCCGAACATATTGAGTTTTTAACCGAAGCAAATAAATTTAACGAATATATCATGACTTCGTTAAGAACAATGTGGGGTATTGATCTTAAAAAAATAAAGACTGATTTTGGGCAGGCTTATGCTGAACAGGTAAGAAAAGAAATTCAACCGTTTTTAAAAGAAGATCATGTAATTTTAGAAAACGACAAGGTTACACTTACCGCATCAGGAAAATTATTTGCCGATGGAATTGCTGCAGAACTTTTTACAGATACAGATTAAGCTATTATTTAACATTTATCTACTTCCATTATGAACAACAAAGTAGTCTGGATAACAGGAGCATCATCGGGTATAGGCGAAGCTTTGGTATATGCCTTTAACCAACGAGGTTCTAAACTCATTATTTCGGCCCGGAACAGAGATGAACTTTTTAGGGTTAAACAGAACTGTAAGAACCAGATAGATGTTCACGTATTATCAATAGACCTAGAAGATCATGATAGCTTAGCGCAAAAAACCGTTGAGGCTTTACGCATCTACAATCGCATTGATATATTGGTAAACAGCGGAGGCATTAGCCAGCGAGCGCTTGCTTTAGAGACCAATCTAGAAACCGAGAAACGCCTTATGGATGTCAACTTTTGGGGAACGGTTATTTTAAGTAAAGCGGTTTTGCCTACAATGCTTCAACAGAACAGTGGCTCAATCATTTGCGTTAGCAGTTTGGTAGGCAAGTTCGGTACCCGCTACCGCTCGGCATACGCAGCATCAAAGCATGCTTTACATGGCTATTTTGACTCATTGCGCATAGAGATAGACAATCCTAACATCCATATTATGTTGGCATGCCCAGGATTCATCAAAACCAAGGTAACGTTAAATGCACTTACAGCCAATGGTGCGCCACAAGGCACAATGGATAGTGCACAGGCCAATGGTATGGAGCCTTCTGTATGTGCCGAAAAAATCATTGCAGCTCTCCAAGCTAAAAAAGAAGAGGTGTATATTGGTGGTAAAGAAGTAAAAGGTGTCTTATTAAAAAGGCTTTTTCCAGCCTATTTTAGCAAAATGATCAAAAAGGCAAAGGTTACGTAATCGTTACTTTTTATACAATTATCATTGGCTTAACATTTTATACATAAACGTATAAACAATTAAAATTTAATTCTCAAATTTGTGTGAAAGCGTTCTAAATAATTTGAAAACATAAGTTTATTTACATAAATGAGTTTCATCCTAAAACCTGTAGATACAGTAGAAAATATTAGCAGAGAAGATTTTATCAAAAACTATCTCAAACCCAGGAAACCTTTAGTGATCAAAGGATTGACTAAAGACTGGCCTGCACGTGAAAAATGGACACCTGAATATTTAAAGCAGCTTGCTGGCGATGTGGAAGTTCCGCTTTATGATAACTCTAAAGCAGATCCTAGCAAACCAATCAACTCGGCTGTAACCAAAATGAAATTTGGGGATTACCTTGATCTGATACAACGTGAGCCTACGGAGCTCCGCATTTTCTTATTTAATATGTTTAAGAAAGCGCCTTCCATGGTAAATGATGTTAAAATTCCCAAGCATTTAATAGATGGGGTAATGGAAAGCTTACCAAGCATGTTTTTTGGCGGCTCAAACTCTGAAACATTCTTACATTATGATATAGATCTACCTAATATTTTCCATACGCATTTTAATGGGCGTAAACATGTAATCTTATTTGATTACGAGTGGAAAACGAGGTTATATTGCCTACCAAATGCTACTTATGCTTTAGAAGATTTTAATGTAGGTAATCCTGATTTTAAAAAGTTCCCTTCATTAAATGGTATAGAAGGATATGAAGTCTTTTTAGAGCATGGCGATACTTTATTCATGCCTGTAGGTATGTGGCACTGGATGAAATATTTAGACGGTTCTTATTCCTTAAGCTTAAGAGCATGGGATCAGTCTTTTATGGGCAAAGCTGCAAGTATATGGAGTGTTTTTAAGCACGGCGCCGTTGACAGCTTGATTAAAATGATGCTAAAAGAAAAATATGCCAATTACAGAGAAAAACTAGCGGTAAAACGGGCGGAGAAAGCCTATGCTAAAGGTTTACCTCGTTAATTATAGATGATAAATAAAAAAGGGTGGTATCATATGATGCCACCCTTTTTTATTGGATATGCTTTCTTTTTATGCCTTCATTGCCTTACTCTGGCAAATAAAGTCTGTTCTTTTTAAACCTGTATTTTTGATTGCGCCATAACCACCAGCAACATCAATTACATTATCAATACCCCTGGCTTTTAGAATAGAAGCAGCAATCATTGATCGGTAGCCTCCGGCACAATGAATATAATACGTTTCTTGGGGCTTAACCTCAGGCATCCAATCGTTGATATAATCTAAAGGACGTGCCAAGGTAAATTCTAAATGCTCTGCTTGGTATTCGCCCGGTTTACGTACATCTAAGGCCAGTAAATCAGGTTGTTTATTTACCGCTTCTTCAAATTCAACTGCACTGATAGATGTGATATGATCTGTTTCACGATTTTCTGCTTTCCAAGCCTCAAAGCCACCTTCTAAATAACCAATGGTATTGTCGTAGCCCACACGAGCCAAACGTGTTATGGTCTCTTGTTCTTTACCATTATCGGTTATCAATAAAATCGGTTGCTTTAAGTCAGTAATCAGGCCACCCACCCAAGGTGCAAATTGTCCATTAAGGCCAATGTTAATGGCATTAGGAATAAACCCTTTAGCAAACTGTTGTGGATCACGGGTATCTAAGATCAACGCACCGCTTTGGTTAGCCATTGCTTCAAATTCAGAGGGGTTTAACGCTTTCATCCCTTGTTCATAAACAGAATCTATGCTGGCATAGCCCAGTTTATTCATGGCAGCATTTTTAGCAAAATATTGTGGAGGTGGCAAGATGCCATCTGTTACTTCTTGTACAAATTGTTCTTTTGAAGTTGCTTTTAATGCATAGTTAACCTGTTTTTGATTACCTAATGTATCAAAAGTTTCTTTGCTCATGTTCTTACCAC
>DDEP01000061.1 GCA_002336465.1 Pedobacter sp. UBA1951 | reverse complement strand
TATTCCAAGTCTAACTTTCATCTTAAATAAGACAAAAAGTCATAACAAAGAAAACAAAACAAGACAAAAAGACAGCAAAAGCTAATGACAGATACTTTTAGATACAAAACAACTGTAGAAATCAGGTTTGCAGACCTAGACGCATTTGGACATGTGAACAACGCAACTTATCTAACTTACATAGAGGTTGCTAGAACCAAATACTGGAAACAGATCATTAAGTGGAATTGGAAAAAAACTGGTATAGTGATCAGGGAAGTTAATATCAGCTACATAAAACCCATAGTTTGGGGCGATAAAATCTTCATTTACGTTCGCACCTCTAAAATCGGGAACAGTAGTTTTGATATTGAATACAAAATCGTAAAAAAAGAAAAAGAAGGCGAAATAATATGCTCTACGGCCAAAACAACTTGCGTTGCCATAGATCTAAAATCTAAGACTTCTACCCCTATCCCTGAGATTGAACGTTTAAGAATGATTAAGTTTGAACAATTCCACTAATTACGTTGGTATTTTAGCTGAACAAAGGAATGACCAATCTGCCCTGGCATGGGTGGATTTATTTTCCTGATACCTATGGTAATGGTGTCCACAAATGCATAGGATGATAAAATTTTATCGATCATATTCCTAACCACAGTTTCTAACAATTTTTGCGTGTTGAGCATCTCTTCTGCTAGTATCTTATTCAGCACTTCATAGTTCACAGTTCGCTCCAAATCTTCTGTATTTCCTTTAGGCTCAAAAGTTACTTCCGCATCCACTATAAAATGATTTCCGGTTAATTGTTCCTCGGGATATAAACCATGAAATGCATAGAATTTAACATCTTTTAGGGCTACGGTCTGTATAAACATAATGGTCTGTAATTATTCTGAGCTACAATAATAATTAAAATAAAAATTAAGCTTCGTTTTTATCTGCCCTTACTTTAAATTATTAACTTTGGTTCCAACCAACAATTTAAATCTAATACAAACATGAGCAAATCAGCGAAAAAAGACTTATACGAGGCACCTGATTATTACTTAATTGACGAATTATTATCTGAAGAACACCTTTTAATACGTGCAACAGTTAGAGACTGGGTAAAAAAAGAAGTAAGTCCTATTATTGAAGATTACGCACAAAGAGCCGAATTTCCTAAACATTTACTCAAAGGCCTTGGCGAAATTGGCGCCTTTGGCCCTACTATTCCTGTTGAATATGGAGGTGCTGGCTTAGATTATACCGCTTATGGAATCATTATGCAAGAAATTGAACGTGGCGATTCTGGCATCCGTTCTACTGCATCGGTACAAGGCTCTTTAGTTATGTATCCTATTTATGCTTATGGCAGCGAAGAAATGAGAAAAAAATATCTTCCTAAACTAGCTACTGGCGAATTAATGGGTTGTTTTGGATTAACTGAACCCGATTTTGGTTCTAATCCAGGAGGTATGGTAACCAATATCAAAGATAAAGGTGACCATTTTATATTGAACGGTGCTAAGATGTGGATTTCTAATGCTCCGTTTGCTGATATTGCTGTAGTTTGGGCAAAAGATGAAGAAGGCAAGATAAGAGGTATGGTGGTAGAACGTGGTTGGGAAGGCTTCAGCACACCCGAAACACATAATAAATGGAGCTTAAGGGCTTCAGCTACTGGTGAACTTGTTTTTGATAACGTTAAAGTTCCTAAAGAGAATGTATTTCCTGATATAAGAGGATTAAAAGGTCCATTAGGCTGTTTAAACCAAGCTCGTTATGGCATAGCATGGGGAGCATTAGGTGCAGCTATGGATTGCTATGATACCGCTTTAAGATATAGTAAAGAACGTGAGCAATTTGGCAGACCAATTGGTGGTTTCCAGTTGCAACAAAAGAAACTAGCCGAAATGATTACCGAAATAACCAAAGGACAGCTTTTGGTTTGGCGTTTAGGTAAATTAAAAAGCGAAAATAGAGCTACTCCTGAACAAATATCTATGGCAAAGCGCAACAGCGTTGAAATTGCATTGGATATTGCCCGTAATGCCCGTCAAATGTTAGGTGGAATGGGTATAACTGGAGAATATCCGATTATGCGCCACATGATGAATTTGGAATCTGTAGTTACTTATGAAGGCACGCATGATGTTCATTTGTTAATTACAGGTATGGATGTAACCGGCTTAAATGCTTTTAAATAATTAACGATTGAAAACATTTAAAAAATATATAACCCTCCCCGCTCCTCCTGATGAAGTTTATTTGGCACTAACTAAAGCTCAGAGTATTCAGCTATGGACTGGAGCAGAAGTAGATTTTGTTGCAGAAGCGGATCAAGAATTCTCTTTGTGGGATGGCGATATTGTAGGTAAGAACCTCCAGTTCGAAGAAAACAAAAAAATAGTACAACAATGGTACTTTGGCGAAGACAATGAAGCTTCTATTGTAACCATAAAACTGCATCCCGATAAGAAAGGAACTTCCCTTGAGTTTGTTCAAACTAATATTCCTGATGAAGATTATGATGATTTTACTGAAGGCATACAAGAACATTATTTAGGAGGATTAATAGACTTCTTTGAAGAAGATTTTTAATATATCTTCTAAAAGCAAGGTTTGAATTGAGCCTTACATTGTCCTGAACTTGTTTCAGTACCTAATGTACTTTAAAAAATCGCACCAAATACGAGATTACGGAACAGAAATCGGGCACAATAAATATCGCTTAAGAATATAAAAACCCGCTTTAGTTTAGACCAAAGCGGGTTTCTTTATAAGAAAGCTACCTTAAATTGCATCTGATAGCGAGGTAAACGTAAAATCTCTGATTTTTAATGGCGGAAGCAAATAATTGGCATTACTTTCTCCACTAACCGTTCTTTCTGTTTTACCCAATTCGTCTAAATTATTTAACATAATAATAGGGCTTTCATTAAAACGGAAGTTTTTAACCGGAAATTTGATTTCCCCGTTTTCAATATAAAAAGTACCATCTCTCGTTAATCCTGTTAACAATAAAGTTTGTGGATCAACCGAACGAATGTACCACAGACGAGTAACCAATATCCCTTTCTCAGTGCCTTTAATCAGTTCTTCTAAGGTTTTAGTACCACCTTGCATAATTATGCCATCTGGTGATGGGATTGCTTTAATACCTGTTTTCTGCGCCCAATACCTAGAGCTGTATAAATTTTTAACCACACCCTTTTCAATCCAGTTCACTTTTTCCTGCGGTCTGCCATCGCCAGACCAATTTGAAGTTGGCAAGTCTGTATTCCAAGGATCTGAATAGATATTAACGCGTTCATCAAGCATTTGCTCCCCTACTTTTGTTTTCCCTCCCGGCTTACTCATGAAACTACGACCCTCATCGGCCTGTCTGGCATCTAAGCCGAAAAACAAATTTTCGAGCATCACCGCTACAGCAGTTGGCTCTAAAATAACGGTATATTTACCTGGCTCAATTGCTTTAGCAGCTACAGATGATAATGCTTTCTTAGCTGCAATTACTGTATCTGCTTTCGCATCTAATTTTTTAAAGTCATTATAACCTTTAGTAGCATAACCAGAGCCTTTACCGTCTTCTGTTCTTACCGTAATATTAAAAGCTACATCTGTAGATTTATTATAAGCAAATAAACCTTTACTGTTCATCATTGCTGAATATCCCATACTATTTGATAGAAAACCAGCAGCAGTTAATTTATTTTCTCTGGCATGAGCTAAACTTCCTTGTACCGCATCTGCTCTTTCTTTTGGAGATACAGCTGCCGTAGCTTCAGAAAATGTAGGTGTTTCAGCACCGTATTGTTGTGGCTCAAGGAAAGGCATAAACTCAGGGTTTTCAGGAGCAAGTTGGGCTAATTCTTCTGAGCGACGTACTACTTTTTCTAAAGAAGCATCATCAAACTCATTGATTGTAGCGGTTCCAGATTTTTTTCCAAATGCAGAGGTTACGACCATTCCGTTGGAACTGATCCCTCCACTTGTAGATACAGAATTTTTAGCATACCTGATATTGCCACTATCTGATCCGTATAGATTTATTTCGCATTGTTCTGCTTTTGAGTAGCTTAGCGCTTTGGTTAAAAGTGCTTTAGCTTGTTCTTTCGTTAATATTGGCATGATTTCTATCCGATTTTTCTAGCTGTATTAATTACATTAACTTTATTGAAGCGTGCTGTTGCCGATCCGTGAGATACGGCACTTGACTGCATAGGTTGCCCCTTACCATCAAAGAACGATCCACCTAAACGATAATCGCTCTGATCACAGACTGCCACACACGAATTCCAAAATTCTTGTGTATTTGCTTGGTAAGCCACATCTTTGAGCATGCCTACAATTTTACCACCTTTAATTTCATAGTAGAGTTGCCCGCCAAATTGGAAATTATAGCGCTGTTGATCAATAGAAAACGAGCCATCGCCAACAATATAGATACCCTTTTCTACATTCTTGATCTGATCGGCAATGCTCAATGGTTTTTTACCGGGTTGTAAAGAAATGTTTGCCATACGCTGAAACTGAACACTGCTCCAATTATCGGCATAACAACAACCTTGCGAATGATCTAAGCCCAAAATATGTGCCTGATCACGAATGGCTTGGTAGTTTACCAATATCCCATCTTTTATGATATCCCATTTACCGCATTTTACGCCTTCATCATCGTAACCAACAGCTCCTAATGAGCCTACTTCAGTTTTATCGGCAGTGATGTTTACTTCTTTACTGCCGTAATTGAATTTTTTAGATTCCCATTTATCCAAAGTAAGGAAACTGGTTCCTGCAAAATTAGCTTCATAGCCTAATACTCGGTCAAGCTCTGTAGGGTGCCCACATGATTCATGGATCGTTAACCATAAGTGAGATGGATCCAATACCAAATCATATTTACCAGGATCTACAGATTTGGCTGTCATTTTCTGGCCTACTTGTACTGCAGCCTGTTTAGCATCTTCAAGCATATCGTAACGGCCTTTGTAAAGTGTACCAGCCGGACTGTGTATTTTATCTTCTGGCCTAGCATTTAAGTATTCGTAACCTTTGCCTGTAGGCGCACTTAATGCATTTCGGGTTTCAAATTTGCCTGTTGTTTTATCAATTTTGGTAATAAAGAATGTTGGCCAGATCCGATGAATATCCTGATCAATATAAGAACCATCTGTAGAGGCAAAATATTTCTGCTCATTTACCATAAACAAAATAGAATTGATATAATCTGCACCACCTTTCATAGCGGCATCATTTACAGACAAAAGCAAATCTACTTTTTCTTTAATGGGAACTTCAAAAGCATTTTTTTCAATCGGAGCTTTCCAGCTTACTTCTCCATATCCCTTTTGAGGAGCCAGTTGCACAGGCTCGGTTAATAAACGCGAGTTTTCTTTGGCAATTGCTACCGCTAATTCTGCGGCTTTGGCAATACTGTCTTTATCCATCTTGTCTGTTGCTGCAAAGCCCCAACTTCCATTGGCAATTACACGTATACCAATACCATATGATTCGGTATTCACTATATTTTCCACTTTATCCTCTCGTGTTACCACATATTGATTGAGATATCTGCCTATACGAACATCTGTATAAGTTGCTCCTTTTGAACGGGCAGCATTTAAGGCTACATCCGACATTATTTTTTTAGCGGCAGGGTCTATATATTCTAATGCCTGCTCAGGAGAAATCTCTCTCCCAAATACAGGGATTGCAGGGAGCATTGCCGCAGCAGCCCCAATTCCCGTCAAATAAATAAAATTTCTACGTTTCACGTTAAGAATGGTTTAGGTTACTTAAATGTAACTATAAAGTACATAGTATTTATAAAAAATAGATAAATAATTAAGTACCAAACCTATTTATGATCTTAAAACCTGTTCAAGATGGTAGATAAAGTGCTTTTAGTTCTCTCCTTAATTTCTCATTGTTCAAACCTTCAATAGCTATCTGGTGTTATATTTTAAACATAAGGCAGAAAGGAGAAATTTATGAGCAAATCTTTAGGCATACTTCTTATCATAATCGGTTTGATCCTTTTCATTTGGACCGGATTTACTTATACCAAAAAGGAAAAAGTAGTAGATGCAGGTTCTATAGAAATTACAGCCGATAGGCAGAAAAATGTAAGTTGGCCACCCTATGTGGGCGGTGTGGTTTTATTGGTTGGTTTGATTGTTTTGATTGCAGGCAAAAAACAAAAAAATTAAATCATTTTAAGATATACTTCCTGATCCTATGGGATCGGGAAGTATAATGTAATACTCATTCTATCGTAAGCATATCTATCTTTTTGCTTGCTTTTTCTAAACGCAAACCCATATTGTTGAGTATTTTGGTTAAGCTCAGAGGATCTTCTGGTGCAAAACTAAATTTGATATCAAATTTTTCTTGATTGCCCGTTTCATCAAGAACAAATTTACCATAGCCAAATATTTCTAAAAATTCTGCAAAATCTTTCATGGTAATACCTTGCTGATCTATCTCACCATGTCTTGCAAAATAAGTTCTCTTACCGTTGGTATTACGGGTAATTTTATTGAACAAGTCTTTGTTCTCAACTTTTAAAAGTAAAACTTCTTTATTCTGAGGTATTATACTGGCATGCAAATTAAATTTAGAAACAAGTTCTGCTTTTAAGGTAGGTATTAAGTCTTGAGGCTTTTCTACAATAATATCTAAACAATACATATTCTTATCTTTAACTTTATCTATAGTTCTTCCGTAAGGAAAATCTCCAAAAGCACGCATATATATATTATTTAGGCCTACATTTATAAATGTTAATCTTCTATCTTTAAAATTACTATCCAAAGCAAAAGTCTTTAGCATACTTGAACCACCTTTAATTTCGGGTTGCCATAATACTCTTTTCTTAATTGTATCGGGCACTTTAAAATAAGTCTCTACATAATCTGTAGTAAGATTATCTGTTTTAAGATTAATTTTAGGTTTTTGCTTAGCCCATAAACTGTCTATTACTTTTTCGGTAATATCTTTTGGAGCAGAAGTAGCAAACAAGTTCCCTTCTGTATCTATTAAAACGCTATGGGGTATAATCGCAAAAGGGAAATATTTTCTTAACTGCTCTGCCCCGTCAATGGCAAACCATAATTTAAAGGGTTTCTTTTTAAGAAACTGACGGATGCGTTCTTCTTTTTCATTGGTAACAGTGATTACCTGTAATTTATCTTTGTATTTTGCCTGCATCTGTGCTAAATGCGGCATTGCAGATATACAAGGTCCGCACCATGTTGCCCAAAATTCTATCCAGATAATTTTCCCTTTAAAATCCGCTGATTTAAATGATTTTGAAGGTGCATTCAGAACAGTATCCAATGTAAAATCAGGCACTTTCTCTCCTGATTTTATTTGCTGTGCATAGCTTAATTTCGTCATCAGCAACAGGCATAGAATAATTTTTCTCATATCATCATTTTAAGCAAAAGTGTTACTTATTGCACAACAGCGAGGTTAACAAAGGTTAATCTAAGTTAATTAGTGTTAACACACCGATTTTTACACTTCAATAAACTTATGTTTGTGCATGCAAAAAAATATGCGTTTTGTTCTGGTGCTCATGAGCTGCTGCGTGTTAGGTATCATCTGCCTACAGTTGTACTGGAATTACCGCAGTTATAAAACCGTTACAAAAAATTTTAAGACCGAAGTCAATCAAGCCCTGAACAATGCTATTAATAGTGAAATGGAATGGCGACGCAACCAAATGGTTCAACAGGTTAAAACTTGGCTTGCCGACACTTCTTTATTTACAATTGACTGTGATATTAAGAATAGAGACAGTAATACGGTATTTACTTTGCAGGATACGCATCCTCGTTTTTTAGAAGATACCAGCAGGCGTACTAAATTCTTTAAGATTGGGATAGGAAAATTTACACAAAAACTTAAAAAAATCACGCCTGAAGCTAAAGCAATCTTTATTAATCATTTTGCCGAAAGGGTATTTAAAGAAGATATTAAAGATGGTACTATATATTATTACACCCAAGGTTTGGGTGATAGTATAAATGTGATGATGAATGCCAGCAGAGCAAATCTGCAACAGCTTAGCAAGTACCTTAAACAAGAATTAAAACAACGTGATATAAGTTCTCCTTTCACAATCAATAAAACAATTAAAGACCATAAAAACCTCTTCATCAGCGATAAAATAAATGCTTCTTTAAGAAGACCTTTTGAAAAAGAATGGGTTCAAATTATGCTCGAAAATCCCAACACGTTTTATTTCAGGGAAATGAAATGGATCATCATCACTTCTTTATTGCTAATTGGGATAACGATATTTTCTTTTATCTATACCATAAAAACCTTGTTCAAGCAGCAAAAATTGGTACTGGTTAAAGATCAGTTCATCAGTAATATGACCCATGAGTTCCATACCCCTCTTTCGTCTATACAGGTTACCACAGAAGCGCTTGAGAGGTTTTCATTAAATCCAGAAACACAAAAACAGTACTTAGATATTATTAAACAACAGGCCCAAAAATTAAATAATTTGACCAATCAGATCTTACAAAATGCCAAACTGGAAACTTTAGGTATTGTTGTACATGAAGATATAGATTTGGTGGGCCTTCTCAATGAGCTAACAGAAGAGTTCGGGCAAAGAACAGACATAGATTTGTCTTTTAGCCATCAAAACCTTAACGCCGCTCTTATTAAAGGTAGTAGAATTGATTTAAAGAATGCTTTAAGTAATTTATTGGATAATGCGTACAAGTATAATTTTAATTTCCCTAAGGAAATACGAATTGTATTAAGCCATAAGAACAATTGCTACCAAATCCGGATATCAGATAATGGCATGGGTATTTCTCCTGAGTTCAGAGATAAGATATTCGAACCTTTTTTTAGGATAAACACTACCAATACCCACGATGTAAAAGGTTATGGATTAGGTTTAAGCTATGTTAAAAAAATCATGGTTCTGCATAAAGCAACTATTACTGTAAGCAACAACGGCACTAAAGGCAGTATATTCACCATTGAGTTTAGATCATGAGCAAAGCACATATTCTACTTGTTGAAGACGAACCTTCTCTAGCCCGCGTTGTTAGTGATAGCCTTATGCAACAGAATTACCTTGTTACTATTGCTACAGATGGTAAAAAAGCTTATAATACTTTTCTTAACGGGCATTTTGATCTATTGATATTTGATGTAATGCTACCTCATACCGATGGCTTTACACTTGCACAACAGATCAGGTTGATCAACAAACATATACCCCTATTATTTTTAACCGCAAAAACAGAAACCAAAGATGTAATCAAAGGTTATGAAAGTGGCGGAAATGATTATTTGCGTAAGCCATTTAGTTTAGATGAACTTTTTTTAAGAGTTGCCGAACTGCTTAACCGCCATAAAAACACATCTGATGAAATACCGCAGCAGTTCAATATTGGTAAATATTACTTTAAATATGAAAAGCAGGAACTTTGGTACAATGAAGATTTAATCCGCTTATCTAATCGTGAAACCGAGCTTTTATTTTTGCTTTACAAGAACAAAAATGCCATTCTCGAGCGAAAAACAGCACTTACTTTGATCTGGGGCGATGACAGCTTTTTCAATACCCGTACCATGGATGTTTTCATTACCCGATTGCGTAAACACCTGCAAAAAGACAATAGTATAGAAATTCTCAATATAAGAGGAATGGGTTATAAACTGGTGTGCTAAGTTTATTTAAACCAGCCTTTACGCCAAAAATACAGAACTTGTAAAAGTGCAATAACTCCCATTACAATAATAGTATATAAATAACCATGTTCCTGATAAAGTTCGGGCATGTTTTGCGGCATAATTTTTCCAGTAACAGGATCCTGCTTTGAGAAATTCATTCCATAAATACCAGCAATAAAAGTAAGGGGAATAAAAATGGAAGAAATAATAGTAAGCACTTTCATGATTTCATTCATCCTATTGCTGATGATAGACAAATACATATCAATATTAGTAGCGGCAATTTCTTTAATAGATTCTACCATATCAATAATCTGCACACAATGATCGTAAGCGTCTTTAATAAACAACCTTGTCTGTTCGGTAATCAGGCTGCTATCGCTACGTAAAATATCATTCATTTTATCACGTTCTGGCCATACCACCCTTCTCATGGCGATCAGATCCCTTTTTATCATCTGCGTTTCAAACATTACGCTTTTATCAGGTTTATCTAACAAACGATCTTCTATCATATCTAAACGCTCATTCCATATGTTCAAGATAGAGAAATAGGAATCTACCACCATATCCATTAACGCATAAAGTAAATAGCCAGGACCTGCAATCCTGATATTGCCCTTACCCACTTTAAGCCTTTTTCGCACCGCACCTAAACAATCATCATAGTTTTCTTGCAAGGTGATCAATGTGTTTTTGGTAAGAATAAATGAAAGTTGTTCATTCCAAAGGCTTTCATCTGGATCTAAACGTAACATCCTGCTAATTGCAAAGGCGTACCCCTCATATTCTTCAAATTTAGGGCGATGATAGCTCCTTGTGATATCTTCTAAAACCAATCTATGCACATTAAATTCATCATTCAGCACTTCGAACATCCTCGCCGATTTAAATCCTTTGATATCTATCCAGTAAGTGTATTTCTTGTCAGAAATCTTTTCTTTTATACCTTCCAAATTATTAAGTACAACTTCTTCATAAGTATCTTGGTTATAAATATGAAGGGTAATTTTTGGAGTTAATGATTTCTCGTCAATATATACATAACCCGGCGTGGTTCCCGGTTCGGGTATGGCATATTGCTTCCTTTTGCGTGAACGATACTTGGATTTAGCCATGCTGTATGATTAAAAGTATGATTTAGCCTGTGGTCCTTGGTTAAATAACAAATCTACAATACTAAGGTTCGATATAAATTCATTTCTATCGCTAAATACCTGAAAATACGGTTTTACTTCTATCTGAGGTACATTCTTTTTCGTAAAAGCCATACGGTAATCATCAACAGCATTTATATCTGGTTGATAAGTGTCTGTAAACGTAAAATCATGGTTAATTTTAAGGTGCTTTAAGACCCAATTCAGCAGTTCTTGGTTGTAATCTAAAAGAAAAGTATATTGTTTTTCATAGAATGGGGCTAAGCTATCTTCGTAAAATTCAAAATATGCCGAACTACGGTAGCAAGCCTGTAAACTAAGCCATTGCAAACGCTGCCATTTTACATCGTAACTGATCTTAACGTCTTTAAAAGGCGTGTGTATCTTTGACCCTTTTGCAACCGGGACCGTTAAATCTAAACTACCATTTGGCGATGCTATAGTTGCTCTGTTTCTATAGGTTTGCTTAGGAAAATGTTCAAATTTTTCTAGAACAACGTTATAATCATAAGTCTTTAACAAAGTAAAATAGTTTATGGGCGGAAGGTAAAAAAGTGGAAATATGGCTGTTTTTTGCATCTGATATTTTATGTTTGCATTACAGTTGCCAAATTAATGATTAAAAAAGGTTTTTCTTATATAGGTATTTACTTTTTGCACTTATTGTCTTTTCTCCCTTTTTGGTTTTTATATGGGCTATCAAACATCTTGTATTATCCCATATATTACCTGATAAGATATAGACGAAAAATAGTTCGTAAGAATCTATTGAACGCCTTTCCGGATAAAGAGCTTAGCGAAATCATACAAATTGAAAAAAAACATTATCGATATCTTACAGATTTGATGTTCGAAATCGTAAAACTCAGTTCAATAAGCAAAGCTGAACTCTTACACAGGGTAAAAATGAAAAACCATGAACAGATTGAAGCTTATTTAAGACGTGGAGAAAGTACCATATCTTGTACCGGACATTATGGTAACTGGGAAATGTGCATGGTAGTGGCCGGTATTGAATTTTCTGCCGATTGCAATGTAATCTACAAGCCCATCAACAATAAAATTTTTGAAAGTTGGTTTAACAGGTTGCGTAGCCGTTTTGGTAACACCTTGGTAGCTATGCGACAAACGCCAAGACAGGTTATAAGCACTAAAAATGAAACCACCATGTTTTGTTTTGCCAGTGACCAAAGCCCTGTACGTAGCGAAGTGCAATATACTTTAAACTTCTTAAACCAGCCTACGGCAGTACTTATGGGTTTAGAAAAAATAGCCAGACAAACCAACAGACCTGTTTTTTACTTTGAATTAAACCGAACAAAACGCGGTTATTACGAAATTGTAGCCATGCCTTTGTGTTTAACTCCTAAACAAACCGCAACGCATGAAATCACAGATTTGTTTTTTAAGCATCTAGAACAAACCATTAACGAACGTCCCGAGTACTGGTTATGGAGCCATAACCGATGGAAACTAAATAATTAATATGAAACCAAGCGTAGCAGTTGTTATCTTAAATTGGAACGGCAAGCTTCTGTTAGAACAGTTTTTACCTTCTGTTGTAAAAACCAACTATGAAAACTTGCAGATCATAGTGGCAGACAATGCTTCTACAGATAATTCTGTTGCTTTTGTAAAAGAAAATTATCCACAGATAAGGCTTATTGTCAATGCTGAAAATTATGGTTTTGCCCAGGGTTATAATGAAGCGCTTAAAAAAGTTGAGGCCGATTATTTTGTATTACTGAATTCTGATGTTGAAGTTAGCGAAAACTGGATAAGCCCTGTAATTGAGTTAATGGAATGTGATAGCCAAATAGCCATTGCACAACCCAAAATTAAATGGCTAAAGCATAAAGAACTATTTGAATACGCTGGTGCGGCAGGAGGTTACCTAGATAATTATGCTTTTCCGTTTTGCAAAGGCCGAATTTTTGATGAGATAGAAAAAGACCATAATCAATATAATAACAGTGAAGAGATTTTTTGGGCAAGCGGCGCCGCTTTCTTTATCCGCAGTACAGACTGGCAGCTCGCAAAAGGCTTAGACCCCGACTTATTTGCACACATGGAAGAAATTGACCTGTGCTGGCGCTTAAAGAATATGGACAAGAAAGTTTATTACTGTGCTGATGCAGAAGTTTATCACTTAGGTGGTGGAACTCTAAATACTTCAAGTCCATTTAAAAGCTACCTCAATTTCAGGAACAATCTTATTATTATGCAGAAAAATCTCCCTTTTGGAGAGGCTTGTACTAAGGTTTTCATCCGTCTTTGGATAGATCTTGCCGCTTGGTTCCAGTTTTTCTTAAAGGGTAATTTTAAATTCGCTTTTTCCATCAACAAAGCGCATTTCCATTTCTTTAAGAACTTTTTTAAAACGTCTGCTAAACGTAGCACTAAGCAAATCAGCTTTAAGAAGCACGCCGGAACTTATCTCAAAAGCATTGTATGGGCATACTTTGTTGGTAAAAAGAAAAAATTCAGTGATTTAATCTTTTAATTCCTATAGCTTTTGTTCTAACGCTTAATCGCTAAATCAATCAATTCGCCCATTATAACTACTGTAAGCGAAAATGTAAATAATCCTAAAATATAGGATAAGAATGCTTTTATATAATTAGATATCTCCCTCCCACCAAAAAAATCACCTATTGCCCAAATACTATATATTGTTCCAACAATTCCTGCAATAATCATTAATTTAAAATGTAATAATCCCTGAAAGAGTGTAAATACAGAAAAAATAATCATACTGGTTCCCGTAACAAAACACAAGAGAATAAGAATTTCATATAGATTATAGTTCTTCTTTTTGAAGAATAATTTTGCCCAAAAAGCAATGAAGACTCCCATTATTAAATTAGCATATCCCGAATGCTCATCTCCCCATTTAAAAATTTTGTAGAAAGTTGATGTTTTATCTTCAGTATCATAACTTATATAACTTTCAATATGAAAAAAATGGGCTATAATAGAATAAATTAAAGACGATACGATCAAAAAAACAATTGGTTTTAGGAGCCTACTTCTATTATCGGCAATAAACTCACGAACATTTTCTCCAGGACGAACAATGAGTTCTTTTATAGTATAGAAAATTCCTTTTTCAAAATGTAAAATATGCTCAACCTCATGTCTAATATAATGT
>DDEP01000118.1:2955-7881 GCA_002336465.1 Pedobacter sp. UBA1951 | reverse complement strand
TTGCAATCTTTAAGTTACCAAACTAAAAAAGGTTTAAAAAGACAAGTTACCGAAATTGTGGTACAAGCCATGCAGGCCATAAATAACTGATAAACCAAAAAAGGTTGTTACCCATACGTAACAACCTTTTTTATTATTTAACAAGTTTTTATTTAAAAGTGTTGAATTTGCCAAAAACTCCTAAAGGTAACTTTACACCCGAAGTTGCTTGTAAAAACAATTCCCCGGTTTCTAAGTTTTGCACTTGAGGAAAAGAAGTCTTAATGAGGTTTTCTACAATTACTGATGAAAACCCAAGAGAGTAAGTGTTCAAGATTAAGAAATGCTCTTCGGGATCTAACAATTGAACAACATCTTGCATCATTTCCTGTATATGATCTTCTAGTTTCCATTTTTCTCCATTTGGCCCGTGACCAAATGCAGGTGGATCAAGAATGATGCCGTTGTATTTCTTTCCTCGTTTTAATTCTCTTTTTACAAATTTTAAAGCATCCTCAACTACCCATCTGATATCTTTCAGGTCTGAAAGTTCCCTGTTTTCGTTGGCCCAAGTTACCACTTGTTTTATAGAATCTACGTGAGTAGTATCTGCTCCAGCCGCACGTGCAACTAAAGAGGCAGCACCTGTATAAGCAAACAGGTTTAGAACTTTGGGTTGCTCACATTTAAATTTTTTAACACAAGAAGAGATATAATCCCAATTCACGGCTTGTTCAGGAAAAACGCCTACATGTTTAAAAGAGGTTAACCCTAAACGAAGGTTAATACTAATGTCGTTATTTTTATAATTGATGTTCCAACGGTCTGGTGCATTTTTGGCAAATTTTATCCAATCGCCAGTAGTTGCAGAGCGACCTTTAAAATGTATATGCGCTCTTTTTTTCCATTCTTGTTCGTTCAAAACCTTCTTCCATACAGCTTGTGGTTCGGGTCTTGATAATATTAAATTGCCAAAGCGTTCCAGTTTCTCAAAATCTCCGCAATCTATTAGCTCGTAATCCTTCCAATGCGTTGGCGTAAGTAGTTGTATCATTTTAAAATTATAACTTATCTTTTGCAGCTTTCATAAAACGGCTAGCAAAAACAAAATCGTTCAATTCAGGTACATCTGTTTTGGCAATTTCCTTATTGGAACCTTCCCAGAATTTTTTGCCTTCATGTAAAAACAAGATATGATCCCCAATGCCCATTACCGAGTTCATATCGTGTGTTACCACAATGGTTGTGGTATTGTATTCTTCAGTAATTTCTTTGATCAATTCATCAATTACAATAGAGGTTTTTGGATCTAGTCCAGAGTTAGGCTCATCACAGAATAAATATTTTGGGTTCATGGCAATGGCACGTGCAATACCTACACGTTTTTTCATTCCACCTGATAATTCGGCCGGAAATAATTTATTCCTGCCCTCAAGATTTACCCTTTCCAAACAAAAATTTACCCGGTCTAATTTTTCGTTTCTGGTTTGGTCAGTAAACATATTTAAAGGAAACATGATGTTTTCTTCAACAGTCATCGAGTCAAATAATGCAGAACCCTGAAAAAGCATACCTATTTCTTTTCTGATTTCTATGCGCTCTTCGGTATTGAGTTGGGTAAATTCACGTCCATCATATAGCACGCTTCCCTGTTCGGGGTGGTGTAACCCGATCATACATTTTAAAAGTGTAGTTTTTCCTGATCCCGAGCCTCCAATGATCAGATTGGTTACGCCGGGCTCAAATTTGCCTGAAATACCTTTTAAAACCTCGTTATCGCCAAATGATTTATGAATGTCTTTGATTTCGATCATAATAATAATTGGGTTACAATGTAATCGCAGGCTAAAATGCTTATACAACTAATTACTACTGCGCGTGTACTGGCTTGTGCTACTTCAAGTGCTCCGCCTTTAACATAAAACCCTTCATAAGCAGGTACTGATGTAATGATAAGACCAAATACAAAAGCTTTAACCAATGCCACGGTAATGGTATAAGGATTAAAATCAGTAGTGATACCTTGGATATACTCGGCTGCGGTTACAGCACCTGATAAAGTACCACCAATATAACCACCAGTAATACTTAATACCATTGAAAAAATAACCAAAACAGGGACCATTGTTATTCCCGCAAGAATTTTTGGTAAAATGAGATATCCGGGGGCGTTAATACCCATAATTTCTAAAGCGTCAATTTGTTCGGTAACTCGCATGGTTCCTATTTCAGAAGAAATTGCAGAGCCAATCTTACCCGCCAATACAATAGCACTGATGGTAGGGCTTAATTCAAGAATGGTCGAATCGCGGTTAACAGAACCAATAATTGATTTAGGAATGAAATCACTCACCAACTGGAAAGCAATCTGTAAAGTCATTACGGCCCCGATGAATGTAGAGATGATGCTGATTAAACCTAATGAACCCAAACCTATAAAATTCATCTGTTGAAAAATAGCCTTTAAATAAATACTCCATTTTTCAGGCTTTCTAAAGGCTGCCTTTAGCAATAAAATGTAACGTCCAAAATTGGTAAAATTCATTTATGGGAATTTGCTTAGTTTAAACTATTAATATACAAAGTAACAACAAAAATGTTCTGGCAGGTTGTTTTTATTTAAAAAATATTACGATTTAGTTTATAATTGTTTGTGTTTTATACTATAAGCAATAAAAATGAATGCAGTTATTACAGGAGCAACCAAAGGTATAGGTAAAGCGGTTGCCATGGCGCTAGCTAAACAAGGGTATAATCTGGCCATATGTTCGCGTAATCAAAACGAACTGAACTTATTTAAACAAGAATTAGAAACTTACCATATAAAGGTTGTAGCTGTGCAGGCTGATTGTGCTCAAAAAGCAGATGTCATCAATTTTCTAGAAAACATAGAGAGCAAGTTTAAACAGGTAGATATACTTGTAAACAACGCAGGAATTTTTCTGCCGCACAATCTTATAGATGAGGATGATGAAAACTTTGAAATACAGCAACAAATTAATGTAAATGCAGCATATTACTTGGCAAAACGTTTGGGTAAAATGATGTGCGAAAGGCAAAGTGGGCATATTTTTAACATCTGTTCTGTGGTTAGTAAAAGCCCAGTTAAAGGTGCCGGAAGTTATAGTGTAACAAAAGCAGCCTTGCTCAGTCTTAATAACGTGTTAAGAGATGAGTTAGCTCAGCACAACATCAAAGTTACAGCCATTTTACCGGGCTCAACATTAACAGCATCATGGGAGGGAACAACCATTAGTCCGGAAAAATTTGTACAACCACAGGATATTGCACAATTAATTACCTGTGTGTTAAGCTTAAGTAAGGGTGTAAACGTTGATGAGATTATGTTAACTCCGTTGAATTTTTAAGTTGCGAAAAAATGGAAAAGAGATTATATAGAAACGAACATAATAAATATGTTGCAGGCGTGGCTTCAGGATTGGCCGATTATATGGGTGTGGATATTGCCATCATAAGATTACTGTTTATCCTAACTACCATATTTGCTGCCGGATTAGGTATTATAGCTTATATTGTTTTGTGGATAGTACTTCCCGTAAACAATGATCCTACGTTAAAATACAAGCAGTTTAATGATTATTTTAAAGATAAACAGCCAAATTCGATGTTCAATTCATCAGAAGCCTTCAGCAGTCCATATCAAGCCGAAGAGCAAACAAAATGGAATACGCCTAATTTTGAACAACAGCCTAATTTAAACCAATTCAAAAAAAGCAATGATACCAGCAGAACAGTAGTAGGTTTAATACTGCTAGCTCTTGGACTGTACTTTTTATTAAGAGAATTGGGGCTTGTTCCTTATTGGTTCAGCATTTTTAAAATCTACAAATTGTGGCCACTTGCTATCGTGGTTCTAGGTGTTAGTCTTATTTTTAGAAGTAAGGGAAAGGCCGATTGGGAGAATTTTAAACGAGAAACAGAAACTGCTCAACAAAAAAAAGACGAGCCTGCCAAGGCTAATGATCCTACCATAGAAGATGTACAAATCATAGAAGAGCAGAAAAAAGACGAGCAGTCTGATAATGCTCAGTAACGAGATTATTAATAAGGTTTAATTTTAAATAGCATACACATGAAATTTGAACGCATAGTTTGGGGAGTAATATTACTTTTTATAGGAGGTATATTACTATTAGATAATTTGAACATCATACATTTTTACTGGCGTAACGTATGGCATTTTTGGCCAGTGTTTCTAATTGTTGGTGGTTTAAATATGTTATTTAACCGTAACAATTCGCAGGTAGGAAGTATATTGTCATTAGCTGTGGTATTGATTACTTTATCTTTCCTTTTCTTTAAGGGACAAGAAAACCCTAGAAACAGATACTTTTGGGGTGGTAACAGGGATAATGACAATGATTTCAACCTTGATATGGACAATGAGAGGAGCGAGGGAGAAACTTTAACGTTTTTTGAACCTCTTGTTGCAGCAGATACAGCAAAGAAAACAATTTTAAACCTTTCAGGAGGAGGTACATTTTTTGAACTGAAAGGCAATTCAGATAGTTTGTTCTATGCAAAAGTAAAACGTAGGTCAGGCAGGTTCTTCCTAAATAAGAATGTAACAGATTCTACCAACGTATTGACCTTTAAAATGCAGGATAAAGGCAGCAGAAATAAATCTTGGTCTTTTGGTTCAGGCAGGAACAACAACGTTGAGTTAAACCTAAGTACTGCTCCGGTGTGGTATTTGAACTTGGCGATGGGGGCAGGTAAATTAGATTTTGACTTGAGCGATTATAAGGTGCGCACATTAAATTTTGATGGCGGTGCTGCAGATGTTACCCTGAAAGTAGGAAGGTTGATGCCAATTAGCGATATCAATGTTAAAACAGGAGTGGCTAATGTAGAGATCAGTATCCCTGAAACGTCAGGATGCCGTATAAAAACAGAAACAGGTCTATCTAACAGAGATTTTGAAGG
>DDEP01000118.1:297-2931 GCA_002336465.1 Pedobacter sp. UBA1951 | reverse complement strand
CAGGTATTAGTTGCACGCAGTTTTTATAAAAATAATTATTTGCCTTGTACACAGTAGTAATAGATGGTAAGCCACAAGGGCCTTATACATTAGATGAATTAAAAAAGTTAAATATCAAACCCGGAACCTTTATCAGGAAACCCGGAATGGACGACTATAAAGAAGCCCATGAGCTACCCGAATTGCGGGAGTTCATGGGCTTTCGCTTTCAGCAAACAGCACCTCAATATTTTGCTTCTTTTGATCAAAGGTTGCTTGCTTCTGCCATAGATTATTTTTTTATTGTGTTGATCTATGTCGCTTTAATGGTAGTTGCTTATTTAATCGTAAACAATAAAAAAGAAATGTTGATAATCTTGCTATCAACATTGATTGTAATACCCATAGCAAAATTTTTATACAGTTCTTTTGCCGAAGCTTCCATAAAACAGGCTACCATAGGCAAGCGTATTTTAGCCATAAAAGTAGGAGATATGTTTGGCAACAGACTTAGTTTGGGTGTTTCTTTTATGAGGAACTTCTTAAAAATATTCTCTGTTCTAACCTTGTTCTTTGGTTATTTATACAGTTTCCTTAACAAAAAACAACAATGTTTGCATGATGTTATGGCCAATACACTTGTTGTTAAAGATAGGCTGATATAAGATTTATGATTCCCAAACAAGTTCAGGATAATGTTGCAATAGAACGTAAAAAATCATCCAATAATTTCCACCATTCTTAGGTTTTTTAGACACCAATAAAATAACAATCAATCAATCTAACAGTCTAACATTTAGCGTATCTTTGCCAAACCATGCAGGAAATAGAAAAAAAGGCCGGTTTGCCAGGTGGGTATTGCAATAACTTAACCCAATATTCAAGATTTCTAACACGAGAAGTGCACATAGGAAATGTGCCAATGGGAGGATACAATCCTATTCGTATCCAATCTATGACCACTACCGATACCATGGATACCATGGCAACCGTAGAACAGACCATAAGAATGGTTCACTCGGGCTGCGAATACGTACGTATAACAGCGCCAAGTGTTAAAGAAGCCGAAAACCTAGCCAATATAAAAAAGGAACTTCGTATGCGTGGTTACGATGTGCCTTTAGTGGCAGATATTCACTTTACACCCAATGCCGCAGAAGCTGCAGCACGTATCGTAGAGAAAGTACGTGTAAATCCGGGAAATTATGCTGATAAAAAGAAGTTTGAAAATTTAGTTTATACAGAAAGTACTTATCAAGCAGAACTCGAAAGAATTTATAAGAAATTCTCACCTTTGGTAAAAATCTGTAAAGAATATGGTACGGCCATGCGCATTGGTACCAATCATGGCTCTTTATCAGATCGTATCATGAGCCATTATGGCGATACACCAGAGGGGATGGTAGAATCTGCCATGGAATTTATTCGTATTTGCGAGGACTTGAAATTTTACAACCTTGTCATTTCCATGAAAGCCAGCAATACACAGGTAATGGTGCAAGCTTATCGCCTGTTGGTGCAAACCATGGTTAAAGAGGGTATGAATTATCCTTTGCACCTAGGCGTTACCGAAGCAGGAGATGGAGAAGATGGGCGTATAAAGTCTGCTGTGGGTATAGGAACGCTTTTAGCAGATGGTTTAGGAGATACGGTAAGAGTTTCACTAACCGAAGATCCTGAATTTGAAGCACCTGTTGCCAAAGCATTGATAGAACGCTTTGAAGGGAAAAGATCTGTGGAGTTTCAACAAGCCCAAACAGACCATGATTTATCTTTAGATATTGCGCAGTTAACATCAAACTACTCTCCTTATCATTACCAAAGAAGAAAGACAGAAGAGATTGTAAATTTTGGAGGCCATCAGGTACCAAGAGTAGTTATAGATTTGACAGGACAGAATTTAAAAGACCCATCTATTTTAAATGGTGCTGGTTTCAATTACTCTGCTTTGCTAGATAAATACAATCTTTCTGATCAGGCCTGCGATATGGTTTATTTAGGAGATCAATTACCATCTTTTTCTTTTCCGGGAGGATTAAAACAGCTTTATAACTACCAAACGTGGTTAAACTTAAATCATAAAGAGAATGCACATCCTTTATTTACTTTAAAAGAGTTTAGGGATGCGGCACTAAAAGATGGTAAACTCAATTTTGTTGAGATGTTGGCCGAAGATTTGGATGTTAATGAAATAAAAATATTATCTAATGCTGTTTTGATCTTACATACTAAACAGCAAAATGCACTGCAAACACTTAGAAAAGCTTTTATAGAACTATGTAATGCAGCGATTAAGATTCCTGTAATCATTAAACGTGATTTTGAGGAAATTAATGAGGGAAACCTGCAATTATATAGCGCTACTGATGTAGGTGGTTTGCAAATAGATGGTTTTGGCGATGGTGTTTGGCTAAATGCAAAGAATGTTTCGCTTGGGGTAATCAATTCTATTTCATTTGGCATATTGCAAGCTTCACGTACACGTATTTCAAAAACCGAATATATTTCATGTCCAAGCTGCGGGCGTACTTTATTTGATCTGCAAGAAACTACGCAAGCTATACGATCACGTACCTCGCACTTAAAAGGTGTTAAAATTGGTATTATGGGCTGTATTGTAAATGGTCCTGGCGAAATGGCCGATGCTGATTATGG
>DDEP01000118.1:0-274 GCA_002336465.1 Pedobacter sp. UBA1951 | reverse complement strand
GAAAAAGAAGACTAAATCAATTTCTTCTTACTAAACAATTAAAAAAGGATGCCAAAATCTTATATTCTGTTTTAAAGAGCATGAAAAACATTAAATGTAAGTTGTAATTTTTGGCAATCCTTGCTTATGTTTTAATTCTTTTTCAGTCTTGCCATAACCAGGTTATCTTGTCGTATGGTCTGATCTTTTTGTAGCACTTTGTCAAGTATGGCGTATAATGCTGTCCTTATCTTTTTCTTGCTGA
Source organism: Pedobacter sp. UBA1951 (assembly GCA_002336465.1). Classification (GTDB taxonomy): domain Bacteria; phylum Bacteroidota; class Bacteroidia; order Sphingobacteriales; family Sphingobacteriaceae; genus Pedobacter. The sequence continues at coordinate 30 of DDEP01000118.1, read as the reverse complement.
TGTTTATTTTAAAGCCCCTTACTTCTTCCT
>DDEP01000064.1:9246-11985 GCA_002336465.1 Pedobacter sp. UBA1951 | reverse complement strand
TTCATTTATCCAAATTTAATAAACCTGAAATCCGATATCAAAAATCCGCTTTTAAGATAAACCCCATTCCCGATTTGGTATGGATGAGCTTTTTGTCAAAGTCACGGTCTATTTTTTTGCGGAGATAATTGATGTAAACGTCTATGAAATTTGTTCCAGTATCAAAATGTGTTTCCCAAACTTTATCGGCAATTTCTACCCTCGAAAGTACCCGTTCAGGGTTTTGCATTAAGTATTCTAACAACTTAAACTCTTTAGGTGTTAAATCTATTTCCTGCCTATTACGCTTTATGGTTTTGGTATGCAGGTTCATTTCCATATCCGCATACCTTAAAATAAAACCCGAACCGCCGTTTGATTTGTTGTTACGTTTAAGCAGTGCTCTTATACGTGCTAAAAGCTCTCTTATTTCAAAAGGCTTTACCATATAATCATCAGCACCTGCATCAAAACCTTCTACTTTATCGTCTGTAGTACCTAAGGCAGTAAGCATAATTATGGGTATATCGGGCTTGGTTTGCCTAATTTCTTTGCAAAGATCAATTCCATCTATTTTAGGTAAGACAATATCAGTGATGATCAGGTCATAATCTTCTTGAGAAACTAATTTCTTTCCCGATAGACCGTCGTAGGCAACAGTTGTTGTAAAACCTTGTTCATCTAAACTTCTTTTGATCAGCTCGGCAACTCTTTGGTCGTCTTCTATGATTAATATCTTCATCAATGCAAATTTATGGTTTACAACTTTCATATCACAGGTAAAAGCATACACCCAAAAGAATCCACTAACAAACCTTCATTTTAATTAGTAGAATTATTTTCAATGACTTTTAAACTTATGTTTTTGGTAAAATACTCCAAAAAGGAGACGGTTTGGACCGTTCTCAAAAAACAATGCGATTTAACTGCTTGTTATTTTAATGTCCATCTGATGGTAAATGCTTTATAGTAAATGTGTAGTTACCCTTATTTAATTTAGTTCATCAATATGAAAATTGCGTATATATCAACCTATCCGCCAAGAGAATGCGGTCTTGCCACTTTTAATCAGAATTTAATCAAGGCAATCAATGCCAATCTTAGTAAAGAGAGTGTTCTCTCTACCATGGTTATTGCATTAAATGCATCAGACCGTACAGATGAATATGCTTATCCTGATGAAGTTAAACAAGTAATCAGACAGAATACAAAAGAAGATTATGCTGAAGCAGCAGATTTTATCAATAACAGCGAGGCCGATATTTGCGTACTGCAACATGAATTTGGCATTTATGGTGGCGAAGAAGGCTTATATGTACTGCCTTTTATCAACCAGATTGAAAAACCCTTGATTTCTATCTTACATACCGTTTTGAAAGAACCCTCTTTCCTTCAAAGATCCATAATTAAGGAAATAGCCAATCGTTCTTCTAAAATTGTAGTAATGAGCAGAAAAGCGATACAATTTTTAGTAAACATCTACCAGATACCAAGAGAAAAAATACAATTCATAGAGCATGGAGTTCCTGATCTAGAAGCAGAAGAACCTCAAGAAACCCGTAAAAAAATGAATCTAGAAGGTAAGCGCATCTTGCTTACTTTTGGATTGATTAGCCGCAATAAAGGATTAGAGACGGTGGTAAAAGCCTTGCCTTTAATTGTAGAACAGCATCCAGAAACCGTATATGTTGTTTTAGGCAATACCCACCCGGGTGTTTTAAAACAATCGGGAGAAGAATATCGGGATTACCTTAAACAACTTGCTAAGGAGTTGGGTGTGGCCGACCATCTTATTTTCATGAACAGATTTGTAGAAGAAGATGAATTGGTGAATTATCTTGCAGCAGCAGATCTCTATATAACTCCATATTTGAACGAAGCGCAGATCACCAGTGGCACTTTGTCTTATGCTGTAGGTGCAGGTACGGCCGTACTTTCTACACCTTACTGGCATGCACAAGAATTACTGAGTGATGGAAGAGGGTATTTGTTCAATTTTAAAGATTACAGGAGTTTAGCACATATTGTAAATGAATTGTTGTCTGATAAAAAGGAACTCCAACAGTTTAAAACAAGGGCCTACGAATATGGTTTGCGTTTACGTTGGCCAAAAATTGGACAAGCTTATATCGATATCATCAACAAAGCTATAACACACCCAGATTATAGCGATAAAATCTTACGTCAAATTATAGACCCTGGTTTGATGCCTAAATTTAGCCTAGATTATGTGATACATCTTACCGATGATACGGGTATTTTTCAGCACGCTAAATTTGGTATTCCTAACCGTAAGGAAGGTTATTGCTTAGATGATAACTCAAGAGCTTTACTGATGGCTTTAATGGCTTATCAAGAAACCGAAAGTCCCGAGGCTTTGCGCTTAATGCCTATTTATTTAAGCTACATACATGATATGCAGTTAGAAAATGGCGATTTCAGGAATTTCTTGAGCTTTAGCAGAAAATATTTAGATGATCGTGGTTCAGAAGATTCGTTTGGTCGTACCATATGGGCTTTAGGTTACTTGATCCATGCCGCACCAAAAAGGTCTTTTGTAGAGTTTGGCCGTGAGCTTTTTTTCAAGGCGTTACCTCATTTTAAAAAACTTGAGCATTTGAGGGGTATTGTTAACGTGCTGATTGGGTTAAGCTATTATTTAAAAGTACATCCTTATGATGAAGCAGTAAGAGATGAACTGAACGCTTTAACCAAACGGCTTATTACTGCTTATAAAACCAATAGAACAGAGGGATGGGA
>DDEP01000064.1:0-9162 GCA_002336465.1 Pedobacter sp. UBA1951 | reverse complement strand
TTAATGTACAGTCAGGCTTATGTGGTAACAAAAGAAAGTGGCTATATTAAAAAGATGTTTTCATGTTACATGTGGTTTATGGGCGAAAATTCATTACGCATTCCGCTGTATGATAATGAAACCAAAGGTTGTGCAGATGGATTGCACCATGCAGGAATAAACCGAAACCAAGGTGCAGAAAGCACATTAGCCTACCTTATTGCGCATTTAGTGGTGTTGCATGCCCTTAAGTTCGACTATGAAGCTAATCCTGATCAAAACAAAAAAGTATTGCTTTTAAGATAAAGCAATACTTCTCTATTCTTATTCTAATAATTTGAAAATCAATGATATGATTAAGGGGATTTTTTAAGTTGATCCAAAAGGTTTTTGAGATTTACCGTTGCAAATGAAGAGGCATAATCAGACAGGCCATAAGGAATAACCAATTCGCCGTTATTGATAATGCTGCCGCATGAATAAACTACATTAGGCACATAACCTTCTCTTTCATCTGGATTTGGAATTAACAAAGGTTCTGTTAATCTTCCTATTTCTATGGTCGGATCGTCTAGATCTAGCAAAGTAGCACTTAAGCAATACCTGCGCATAGGGCCAACAGCATGCGTTATGATTAACCAACCCTCGCTAGTTTCTATAGGTGCACCGCAATTACCAATCTGCACAAATTCCCAGCTATATTTAGGTTCTTGTAATTTAACAGGATGTTCCCACACATTGATCTTGTCTGAGTACATGATGTAATTGTTTATACCATCAATACGCGATAACATGGCATATTTTCCGTTTATTTTCCGTGGAAAAAGAGCAAGGTTCTTATTTTGTGCTCCAACACCAAATAAAGGACCGATGCTAAAATCATAAAAATCTTTAGTTTTTAAGAGTTTAGGAATGATAATATGCCCATCATAAGCGGTATAAGTTGCATAATAAGTTACAGAACCATCGTCTGAGGTAAACTTGGTAAAACGGGCATCTTCTATGCCTTTACGCTCAAATTCTGAGATTGGAAAAATAACACGGTCAGAGATATCAGTATCTAAAGAAAATACAATCTCGTAATAAGAATCCGAAAGCCAGAGTACCTTTTCAAACTCTTTATCCTTAGCGGGATCAGGTTCAAGATCTTGTGTTTGTGCAATTACTTGTTTAAGCGTTTGGTAATCGAACTGATCTTCAAGTTTAAGATCAAGATCTTTAAGCACATCTTCATTGATCAGCGAAATAAGTCCTTTCTCTAAAAAGAGCTTTTTGTTATAAGTGGCATTCCTGATAATTTCGGCCTCATCAATATAATTACCAGCAGGTATTACGCTGATGTTATTGTTTCGGTCTATCATTGCTCTTCTAAATACGATAGAAGAAATATGTCCTTCGCCAACAGCCCTAAAACTAATGATCAATCTTTTTTCGCCTTCTTCCAAATCGCTCTGATCTGGATCTTCAATAATAGAAGGGTTAAAAAAAGCGGCCGATTCTATGGAGTATTCGTGGGTAAAATAAGAACCAATTAAAAGTTTACGGTGTTCTTCCAGTTTCTTATAATTGATTTTCATACTGTCAAACAAAGGCTTGAGCTTTTTACAGTGTTTGAGCAGTACTTTGGTAATGTTACGATGTCGTTTTGAATACTCTTGCAACAAAGGGGAAATAATACTGAATACTTGTTGAGAGCTTAAAGTCATGATCTTATTGATCACATCTTTACCTCTTTCTTCGCCGTTAAAAAAAAATCTAGCAATAACCCTCTTCGGATCCGGATACACTTTAACATGTTTACGTTCAATAGGGATTCTCATGTTTTCTGTTTAATAATTAAGCTTTAAAGACTAATAATATGCGCTTGGTATGCTATCAAAAAAATGAAGCACTATTCAGTTATCTAACAAATGTTAGAGGAATTATGTTTGCGCATAGTTAAAGAGGAGGGTAATCCTTTGCTAATTTTTTATCGTTATTAAGGTTGAGCCTTCCGATTATTGAGATAATTTATTTCAATATTTTTAGCTAGAAGTGATAGACCCTGACCACGAAGTAGCTANNCCATAAGAAAATAAACAACCCCTTGTAAAACGAGTTCAGGGAGACGTTAATGCATTTTTCGTCATGCTGAACTTGATTCAGCATCTTTAATTTAAGCTTATAGACCCTGAAATAAATTCAGGGTGACGGGATTTTTATGAGTAGCCAAGAGAATTCGTAATTCTTAACTAGTTTCACTACGTAACGTAGCTTTCCACTTCGTTCCAAGTTCAGGGTGACGTTAAAACACAATGCGTCATGCTGAACTCGTTTCAGCATCTACTGTGTGTAATCACTCCGTGTCAGGCTGAGCCTGTTGAAGTCTAATTGTCTTACATTTCGAGAACTTGTTCCGAAGTAACTTTGGGAAGCTCAATGTGACAGGTAGTAAGAGATTCCGAAACGAGTTCGGAATGACGTTAAACCGGGCTTCGTTATGTTGAACTCTTTTTCACATGTCCACTAACCCTTACCTAACTTAAGTTATAAATGATGTATAATTAAGCAAACCTTTTGATGAAAATCTATGTTCATAAAATAAAAAGGAGTTGTGATGGAAAAGCAAAAGAAACAAAAACCACCTGTAAAACCAGATACTAAATATCCAGTACCGCCATTTCCGAAACAGGAACAGAAACCTCCGGGTAAGGAGGCTTCCATGAAGCCACAGGCTGATCATGGCGAAAAAAGCTATCAAGGCAATGGTAAACTCAAAGGCAAGAAAGCAGTTATTACTGGTGGCGATTCGGGTATAGGAAAAGCGATAGCGATTGCTTTTGCAAGGGAAGGAGCAGATGTACTGATCAGTTACTTAAGCGATACCGAAACCGTTGATGCGCAAGATTCTGCCTATTATGTAAAGCTTGCCGGGCAAAAAGCTGTATTGGTTAAAGGCGATATTAGAAAGGAAGCTCATTGCAAAAAGATCATTGATAAGGCTGTGAAAGAATTTGGTAGGATAGATATCTTGATAAACAATGCGGCTTTTCAAATGGGACGTGAAACCTTAGCAGAGATTACAGCAGAAGAATGGATCAAAACTTTTGAAACCAATATGCATGCGATGTTTTACTTGAGCAAAGCAGCAGAACCACACATGAAAGAAGGTAGCTGTATCATTAACACCACTTCGGTTAATGCCTATAATCCATCAGAGATTTTATTGCCTTATGCGGCTACCAAAGGCGCTATTCAAAATTTCACGGCAAACTTAAGTCAAATACTGCTTACAGCAGGAAAAGGTATTAGGGTAAATGCGGTTGCTCCCGGACCCATTTGGACACCGCTTATCCCTTCAACCATGCCCAATGTAGATACATTTGGAAAAGATACACCTATGGGGAGACCGGGGCAACCTGTAGAAGTTGCACCTGCTTATGTGTTTCTGGCCTCAGATGATGCCAGCTATATATCAGGAGCTACTATACCTGTAACAGGCGGGCGAATCACGATTTAAGATTGCAAGTTTTTTTGAGCTAGGGGGATAACCCTAAATAATTATGGTTAGAATAACCATCCTGTATCTTTTCAATTTATTTTATACATCTTATTGCTTCTTGGCAGGTACAAGGAAATGCCAAGAAGCATGATGTATTTATATGTCCTTAAATTAAAGTAAATCTTTTAAGTGCTTGTAATTTGATTTTACCGTTTCAAAAACTTCATCCATATGCCCGCCAAGCAATAATTTACTCATGCTCTTGGTCATGCCCCAAATCTGCTCTCCCGTAATATGAGGAGGCATAGCTAATGCATTAGGATTGGTATATACGTTCAAAAGGTAAGGGCCTTCATGGTTAAACGCTTGCTGTACTGCATTTTCTAATTGTTCAGGCAAAGTTACTTCTGTACCCATTATGCCCATTGCATCGGCTATTTTAACAAAATCGGGGTTATGCATATCTGTTTCATGATCTGGTAAACCGGCTACTTCCATTTCTAATTTTACCATTCCTAAAGCTCTGTTGTTAAACACGATGATCTTTACTGGAATATTGTATTGTTTAATCGTGGCCAGATCACCCAATAGCATAGATAAACCACCATCTCCACAAAATGCAATGACCTGCCTTTCGGGATGTGAAAGTTTTGCACCAATGGCCATAGGCATGGCATTTGCCATACTACCATGATTAAACGAACCTAGTAGGTATCTTGTTCCGGTCTGCTCAATGTAACGGGCACCCCATACGGCACTCATACCTGTATCTAAAGTAAAAATAGCATTATCGTTGGCTAACTTGTTGATAACAGAGGCTACATATTCGGGCTGCAGTTTCTTTTCTTCGCCTTTATCTTCCACGTAAGTATGTAATCGCTCAACCACTTTTTCATGGAATTTAACCATCGCATCTAAAAATGAAGAATCTGTTTTGGTTTGCAACAGTGGTAAAAGCGCTTTAATGGTATCTTTGATATTACCTTTAAGGCCCAAAGTTAATTTCGCTCTACGGCCTAAACGTTCCTCGGCGGTATCAATCTGGATAATTTTGTTAGCTGTAGGCATAAACGCATCATAAGGCATATCCGTTCCAAGGAGTAAAAGTACGTCGGCTTCGTGCATAGTCTTGTAACAACTTGGTGTACCCAATAAGCCTGTCATGCCTACATCATAAGGATTGTTATATTGCACATGCATTTTCCCTCTGAAACTGTAGCCAACCGGAGCTTTGAGTATCTGTGCCAGTTCAAGCACCTCATGATAGGCATCTTTACATCCTATGCCACAATACAGCATTACCTTTTTGCCCTCATTTAAAAGCCCTGCCAATTGGTTCAGTTCATTTTCTGAAGGTTGTATAATAGGATTACACCTAAATATTTGAGTAGAAGTTGGTGTTTCAACAGCTTCCATTTCTGCTACATCTCCCGGAAACCCGATTACGCTTACACTACGTTTAGAGAGGGCATGTTGTATGGCTGTTTGAAATATACGAGGAGCTTGTTCTGCATTGGTAATTAACTGGTTGTAATCACTACAATCATCAAAAAGTTTAAAGGTATTGGTACCCTGAAAATAATCTACACCCATTTGATTAGTAGGTATGGTAGAAGCTATGGCTATAACCGGCACATGAGAACGGTGCGCATCATAAAGCCCATTAATGAGGTGTACATGCCCTGGACCACAACTGCCTGCGCAACAGGCTATGCCATCTAACTCCGCTTCGGCTGCTGCGGCATAAGCGCCAACTTCTTCATGCCTTACGTGTATCCACTTGATACGACCATCTCTTCTGATCGAATCATTGAGGTAATTTAAGCTATCGCCAGCAACAGCATAAATTCTTTTTACGCCTGCGTTAACCAGCATTTCTACCAATTGTTCTGCTACTATTTTTGCCATATATTGTTGTTTTTTAAGGTTATATGTATTGTTACAACAATTTATTTTTGCTTTAGTTTAGTAGTAAGAGACAACATAAAAATACCCGTGCTGATGTGGCACGGGTATTTTGTAATTTGATTTGTGATTTCTAAATGAAATAGCTGATATTTAGTGTGCTATCATGGTCACTGTATCGCCATTATGGTCTATAAAACTAGGCTCATCTCTTTTAGTTTGTGCTTTATTGGTAACATAAGCATGACCTGTTCTTTTGTTTACCACAACCGTATTAGGGTAGGTTCCTGTTTTTAGATCAGCCACAACTTTATAATTGTTTGCATCTATAACGGTTACAGTTCCTGATTGACGATTAGCTACGTAAACTTTATTTTTTACTGGATCAAATGTAATGCCTAATGCACCTGCGCCGGTTTTAATTGTTTGAACTACTTTTTTGGCTTGGATATCAATTACGCTTACATCGGCTGTTTTTTGGTTGGCGATGAACAAACGGTTTGTTTTTACATCAAAAACCAAATTGGTAGGTCCTTCGCCTCCTGCTGGTATAGAATCTACTAATTTATTTAGTTTAATATCTATTACGCCAACTTGGTTAGACCCCATATTGGTTACATAAAGTTTTTGGTTTTTTTTATCGAAAGCCATACCAGTAGTGGTCTTGCCTGTATTTTCAATAATGCGGTCTAACTTGTCGGTCTTGCCATCTATAACCCATATCTTGCTTCCGGCACCTACATCTGTAATATAGATTTTATTTGCATCTTCATCTACCAATACTTCTCTGGTATGGGCTGTTCCGCTTGGGGCAACAATCGTATTTAAAATCTTACCTGTTTTAATGTCTATGGCNNCCTATACCAAAAGCAGGAGCATCTGTTACGGCTATGCTGTCTTTAATTGCCAATGTGTTGGCATCTAATTTATAAATAGATTTTGTGCCCACAGAGGTTACAAATAAAGCATTGTTTTTTTCACTATAAACCAGTTCGTAAATGCCTTTTCCAACTTTTGTTGTTTGCTTAACGCTTTGTGCTTGTGCATGAGTTGCTATTGAAGCACCAAGTGCTACTACAGCAAGCATTTTTAGAGTTTTTATGTTATCCATGTTATTTAATACTTGTTTTTTATTGTTAACCATTTATAAAAGTCTTTAAAAGCAGAACGCCAGTACCAGGCACCATGTCTTCCTTCGGGGTTAATAAGAACTTTAATCTCGGCTTTTGATGCTTTTAATTGCTCAACTGTTTTGAGTACATCATCATTCATTCTCACAAAACTCCCGTCTGGTTTTGCCCTGTTCTCATTGCCACCTCCATAAAAGAAATACCTTTGCTTTTGTAATGCTTTGTTGTTTATTTTTTTTGTGATTTCTTTATTGATATTACCGTAATCTTGCCAGATAGAAGGAGATAAAATACCTAATGAACCAAAAACATGAGGGTAATTTAAGCCTGCATACAGGGTAATTAACCCGCCCATAGAGCTACCTGCCATGTACGTGTTATCCTTATCGGCTTTAGTTCTATAGTGTTTATCAACATAGGGCTTTAATGTATTTACAATAAAGTCGATATATTTTTTGCCCTCCACATTCTTACTTTCATCGTTATCGTAATAGAAATATTCCTGTATGCGTTTAACCTTATCATCATCATGAGAAATGGCAATTACGATACATTTTTTATCGGCATCATCAATGGTTTCATCTACTCCCCATTCTAAAGGGCCTATTCTACCTTGAGACGTAGCTTCATCAAATAAATCTTGTCCATCGTGCATATAAAGCACGGGGTATTTTTTATTGGAAGTGCTATAATCTTTAGGGAGATACACCCATATTTTACGGCTTACACCCAATTGCGGAATATAAAAGTCATTGGAAAGCAGATATACATTTTTTGATGCTGTTGATGACGGAAAATCATCTCTCCAACCTTCTATTGCAGTATATATGGTGGTATCTTTTGTAATAATTGCTTTTCTGGGAGCTTCTAATCTACCATCTTTTGTACTCTCTAAACTTGGCCAGTTACCTCTTGTATATTTAAATTCTAGCAATCCTGCTTTTACATTGTTAATGATAAAAGATTCGCTATTGGCATTTTCTGACTTAAGTTTAAACAAGCTATCGCCCGGGAGCCATTTGTTAAATGCTCCGGTAAGATATATTTGTTCATTTTTGTGTTGCTCTGGTTTTTGAGTAATCACTACTTTTACTTTGAATTGAGCTTGTACGCTACTACCAAAGCAAATCAGCAATATCAAATAAAAAAATCTTTGCATTAAAGTTCAATTTTATACAAACCTGAAATAGAACCTCCTCCTGTTACGTTAAATAGAGCGCTTGCAGAAGTAAAATCGTTGTTGAGCTGATAATATCCGTTTAAGTTTGCGGTTGGTGCGTTTACTCTTAATAACACCTTGTTGTCTATCTTTATGACACCAAATGCAGCTCCCGGGTTGGTAACTTTGGGTACATTGGCTATTTTTGTACGACTTTTCGTAGCAGCATCTATTACGTAATATTCCCATATCTCAGAGAAATTGATATTACTACCAGTTAATGCTTCTGTTGGTATGAGGGTTATGATTTTTCCGTTTTGGGCATAAACGGTTACAAATTTTCCACCGGTTGTTATATCATCCATTTTGATTTCCCATGATTTGTCTATGTCTGTTTCAGAAGCCTTTATACGAACCAGTTTAGATTTTCCTCCTATACTGCTACGGCCTTGTGTAACAATATATAGATCTCCATTACTGTCAAAACTGTACATATTGTTATCGTTTATGTAAGTGATACTTCCTGTGTCTTCAATTTTGATGGTTTTTTCGTAATTACCTGTAGCAATATCTATTACCGCTATGTAAACATCAGGGTAGAAATCATCGAAAAAGCCTTTTTGCGCTCCGTTGGTTTTTGCATAAGTAATATTAGCGAAGAGTTTGCCGCCTTTAACGGCTAAGAATTTTTGACCAATAGAACGGTAAAGAATACTTGATTCATCTGTACCTCTTTGATTAACAACAGATGCAAGGTCAAGTTCTCCTGTTCTAGAAAGAGAAGTAGGGTTAAACTTTTGTATTTTTAGCGGACTGGCTCCATCCCAATAAAAGCCAAGTGTTTCATTTACTATTACAAAATTTCCTGAACCATTGGTGGTATTGTCTGTTTTTAGAAATTGATCCACAGCAATACTGCCATTGCTTATTTTTAAACGTTCAATTCCCATTTCATTATTGGTAGAGTTGAACATTTTTAAAAGCCAATTTTTGTAAGGTCTCCATCCGCCCATACCTGTTCCTTGCAAACCTCCAGTTGTACTGATGTTTCCTGTTGGAAATTCATCAAAAGCAGCCACATAGCCAGGTTTTGTGAGTACGTTCTGGCTCATGGTCATAACCACATATTTTACGGGCTTGTTGTCAATTACATCATCCTTTTTTTTGTCCTTACATCCAGATAAGATGGCAGCTACCATGCAGCCAACCGCAAATACTTTAATATAATTTTTTTTCATGACTTAATTGATTTTTAATGTTATTGTATGGTATAAACTAGTTTGAAATGAAAACTACGCCCGGCTTTTTGGAGCCTGTAATTGTCAAATAATTGATTGTTCAAAATGTTTTTAGTTTCAAATGAAGCGGTTAGCTTCTGTTTGAGTAGGGCATAGGATAAGCCACCATTTAGCAGGTGCTGGCTTGGGATAATCAATAAGCTATTTACATTAGCCGAACCAAATATGCCCAAAAAGCCACCTGCTTCTAGATTTTTAGGGATTGTTTCT
>DDEP01000240.1:11182-13345 GCA_002336465.1 Pedobacter sp. UBA1951 | reverse complement strand
TATATTTTACAAAGATGTTTTCAAGTATCCATGCCGCCCTGAAACCAATTTTTTGATCAGCATGAAAGGTTAAATCAATAATATCCTTTACCTGCCATTTATTTTGCAAGGCTATGGCCGCAAGACTCTCTATTTTATGTTTTTGCAAAGTTGTTTGTATCTGCTCCAACAGCTCTTGCATAGGTGCTTTCTAGCTAAAATGGTATAAGAAAACTAAATCGCCAATAAAAGCAGGTTTAGCTTGATCTTTAATTTCAAGTACAGTTTCCAATATGGCTTTTGTGGTACCTCTTAGATTAACGATAGACTTTAGCGTAGCTTTAAGCCTAATTTGGCTATTAACTGTTACAGCCTGACCAAACTTTAAGTTTTCTATGCCGTAATTGATTTCCATTTTAAGATTATGGATTTCTACAATCTGTTTCCATAAATATGGCACCAACGATAAAGTTAAATAGCCATGCGCTATAGTTGTACCAAAAGGGCTCTCTTTTGCTGCACGTTCCTCGTCAATATGTATCCATTGATGATCTAGCGTAGCATCTGCAAATTGGTTGATCTGCTTCTGATCAATGGTATGCCATTCTGATACGCCTATCTCTTTGCCTAAATACGATGCAAACTCATCATAGTTATTAATTATAGTCATTGTATAATCTTATTTCTGTTTAAAATTATTTTAATATAGATTCTAAATCGGCGGCAGAATATGCAACAGATTTCAGCGTTTTATGGTCGTTACTGCGATATACTAAAAACAAACCATCTATCTCTTTATAATAAGCATCTACATTATCTTTACGTTTGTAGTGCGCTATGGTTTCTTCAGCTTCTTCGGCAGTTTTACAAGCTTTACTCATATTAGAACGATGTACCTCATCAAACAAGGTTTTAAAATGGTTACTTAAACCAAACTCATGTACGGCACCGGCCAAAACATACTGTATATCGCATAGCGCATCGGCAATGCCAACAATATCTTTTTGAGCTACAGCTTCTCTCAATTCGTCTAATTCTTCTGCAATCAGGTCTATCCTTAACTGGCAACGTTCTGTAGCAGGTATAGTTGGTTGTTCTAAAATAGGGTGCTTAAAAGTAGTATGAAACTCCGCAACCTGACTCAATGCATTTAAATCTTTCATATCTGTATTTTCAGTAAGCTAAGATTTAACATTAATCGCTAAACACCAAATTTTATTATCAACAACAAAAAGGCAGATGTGCATAGCTATTTATGCTCAGGATACTTTATAGCATTAAATATTTTTTTATGTTGATATAAAGGTTTATGATTTGTAGCTTTGGGCAAATTTTTGATCAAATGAATATCCACGAATATCAAGGTAAACAAATTCTTAAGAGCTTTGGCGTTGCTGTACAAGAAGGCATCGTTGCAGACACAGTTGAACAAGCTGTGGAGGCCGCTAAAAAAATGAAAACTGACTTTAACTCTGACTGGGTTGTGATTAAAGCACAAATCCACGCCGGAGGTAGAGGAAAAGGTGGCGGTGTTAAGCTTGCCAAAAATTTAGACGAAGTAAAGCAAAGAGCTACAGATATTTTAGGAATGCAGTTGGTTACTCCGCAAACTGGTCCTGAAGGTAAAAAAGTAAACAAAGTGTTAGTAGCACAGGATGTGTACTATCCAGGCCCATCTGCAACTAACGAGTTTTACATGAGTGTTTTGTTAGACCGTGCAAAAGGCAGAAACATTATCATGTACAGTACCGAAGGCGGTATGGATATTGAGGAAGTTGCTGAAAAAACACCTCATTTGATTTTTAAAGAAGAAATTGACCCTAAAGGTGGTTTACAAGGTTTTCAAGCTCGTAAGATTGCTTTTAACTTAGGTTTAAGCGGTGCTGCTCATAAAGAAATGGTAAAATTCGTTTCTGCGCTTTACAAAGCTTATGACCAGACAGATTCTTCGATGTTTGAAATCAACCCTGTGTTAAAAACCAGCGACGATAAAATTATTGCAGTTGATGCTAAAGTTAATTTAGACGAAAATGCTTTATACCGTCATCCTGATTATGCTGCAATGCGTGATATTACTGAGGAAGATCCAACAGAAGTTGAAGCTAGCGAAAGCAACCTTAACTACGTTAAATTAGATGGTAACGTAGGTTGTATGGTAAACGGCGCTGGTTTAGCAATGGCTAC
>DDEP01000240.1:0-11152 GCA_002336465.1 Pedobacter sp. UBA1951 | reverse complement strand
TTGCGACAGAGTTGCTCAAGGTGTTATTGATGCTTACAATGAGATTGGCGATATCAGAGTTCCAATTATTGTACGTTTACAAGGTACAAATGCTGAAGAAGCTAAAAAATTAATTGATGAATCAGGATTAAAAGTTTACTCAGCTATCTTGTTAAAAGAAGCAGCTGATCTAGTAACTAAAGTTCTTGCTTAATCTATAATTGATTTTATAATATAATGAAATCCGGATTTGTACAAATCTGGATTTTTTGTTTTATGCCATACGTTATTAGACCATTAGCTGAGTTTCTCAAAGTGTTAAGAAAAATAATGGAAGCCTTTGTTGCGAGCCCATGTTTCGATAAGCTCAACATGACATTCTTGCACGTCATACAGAACTCGTTTCAGCATCTAAAGCAGGATTATTCTTAGTATCAGTATAGTTGAAAACTGACGCTCTATGTCAGGCTGAGCTTCACGTATCGGGACAGATGTTGCAAGTCCATATTTCGACAAGCTCAATAGAACAAGAACAAACTAAATGGAGAAAGAGTAATGTTTTTCTTAGCTTAGTTGATAATGAAACAGGAATTGAAAACGAACTCTTTAAGCACTATAAAGCTTAAAAGATACCACGAAACAACTTCCCTCTCCCTCATCGTTGGCTTCATACCATATCTCGCCATGTTGTAGTTCAGTAAACTCCTTGCATAGTAACAAACCCAACCCTACGCCTTTTTCGTTATTGGTACCAAAAGTAGAAAGTGCCTTAAGCTTAAATAGCTCATCTCTGTTTTCTTCTTTTATACCCAGCCCGTTGTCTTTTACCTTGATTAAACAATCTTCTCCATCCTCTTCTACAGAAACCCAGACTTTCCCGCCTTCTGGTGTAAATTTTATGGCATTGTTAACTAAATTTCTTACCACGATTAGAAACATATTCAAATCTGCGGCAATTATAGCTCTATGCTTAATATCTAATCTAAGTGAGATGTTTTTTTTATGAGCGATGTTCCGTTCCAAACTTAGGCCTTTTTTCAACTCATCGGCTACATTTACTCTTCCAATATCAACCCTTGTACCATCTAATTGAGATTTTGACCACATCAGCACGTTTGTTAACATTTCTGAAGTGTCTTTTGTAACTTGCAATAAGCTACGTTGAACCTGCTGGTTCTCTTCTTCGCTCATATCGGTTTTCACCAATATTTCTAAATAGCCTAAAATAGAGCTAAGTGGCGATCTGATATCATGCGCAACGATAGAAAAAAGTTTAGCTTTCTCAAGATTAAGTTTTTCTAAGCTTTTGTTCTGCTCTAAAATCTTAACATGCTGCTCTTTCACTTCAAGATTTTTCAGGAATACCTTGTTTCTTTCTCTATCATAGTTATTTCTTATAAAACTGATGCTGAGACATATTAATAATGCTGCCACCACATAGGTAATACCGAAATCTATTGCTTTAGCTAGGTTATCGCGATAAGTGTTTGGAATAAATTCAGGATGAAAATATTCAAAAATAAGCACGCCAAGCACCGTTACCATATTTAAGGTTATCCAAATGGCAAGTTCCTTTTTAGGCACCACTACAATGGTAATGAGCAATATCAAACAGAAAAGTACAAGGTTTGGCCCGTAAATACCCGAGTTAAAAAAATAGTTGAGCAAAAATGTAAAATTGGCCACTATGCCCAAACTGCGAATTGCCCATTTTGTATTACGTTTATATCTTGAAAGATAATAGAGGCCTATAGAAAAAATCGTTCCCAAAAAACAAATCAGGGCAACAGCTTTTAAACCAATGTAATAGTTAAAAAAGATTTCTAAGAAAAGTGCTACAATAGCGATTATACAAAATGTGTTAAATATTCTTTCTTCTAACGAGTGTTTCTCGGGATCACCTATAATATAATGAGCACTTAGCCACGGATGTAATTTTGTCACGAACTATCTGGAATAAGATTAAACAAACATACCCATATTCAATGAGAAACAAACAATCTTAGTTAAATTTTACACAACAAGATGTTATAAATTAGGCAGTAAATCTTTATTTTTGCAGCTTTCACAATTAAATCGATATGATTAGAAGACAACAAATTAATGATTTATTAAAATCTACTGCATTTAATACTGAGGTAAAAGTTATGGGCTGGGTAAAAACCTTCCGTAATAATCAGTTTATAGCCTTAAATGACGGCTCTTGTATGGCAAACATTCAAGTTGTGGTTGACTTTAATAATACTCCTGAAAATTTGTTGAAAAGAATAACCACAGGCGCAGCAGTTGCTGTAGAAGGTATTTTAGTTGAATCTCTAGGTAAAGGGCAAACAGTAGAAATCAAAGCTTCTAAAGTTGATATTTTAGGCGATTGCGATGCAGAAAAGTACCCGTTGCAACCTAAGAAACACAGTCTCGAATTTTTAAGAGAGATTGCTCATCTGCGTTTCAGGACCAACACCTTTAACGCTGTTTTTAAGGTACGTCATGCATTGGCTTTTGCCATCCACCAATTTTATAACGAGCGTGGTTTTGTATATATGCATACGCCAGTAATTACTGCGAGTGATGCAGAAGGTGCTGGAGAAATGTTCAGGGTCACTACATTAGATTTTGACAATACGCCTCGTACCGAAGATGGTAAAGTAGATTTCTCTGCTGACTTTTTTGGCCGTTCTACCAATTTAACCGTATCGGGACAATTGGAAGGCGAATTGGCCGCCACTGCATTTGGTAAAATTTACACCTTTGGTCCAACTTTCAGAGCTGAAAATTCAAATACTACCCGCCATTTGGCCGAGTTTTGGATGATCGAGCCAGAAGTAGCTTTTGCTGATCTAGAAAACAATATGCAATTGGCTGAAGACATGATGAAATATGTAATCAGCTACGCTAAAGAGCATTGCAAAGAAGAATTGGATTTCTTAAACAACCGTCTATCAGAGGAAGAAAAACAAAAACCTCAAAACGAACGAAGCGAACTTTCATTACTTGAAAAATTAGATTTCTGCCTTGCTAATGATTTTCAACGCTTAACTTATACAGAAGCGATTGATATCTTAAAGGCNNCTGCAGAGTGAACATGAACGTTATCTCGTAGAAAAACATTTCAAAAAACCGGTTATCTTAACAGATTACCCTAAAGATATCAAATCGTTTTACATGCGCTTAAACGACGATGATAAAACAGTAGCCGCTATGGACATTCTGTTTCCGGGTATTGGCGAGATGATTGGTGGTTCTCAACGTGAAGAACGTTTAGATGTGCTTACCAAGCGCATGAATGAAATGGGAGTGCCTCAAGATGAATTATGGTGGTATTTAGATACACGTCGCTTTGGTACTGTTCCACATGCTGGTTTTGGCTTAGGCTTTGAACGTTTGGTGCTTTTCGTAACTGGTATGACCAATATACGTGATGTAATTGCATTCCCTCGTTTCCCTAAAAGCGCTGAGTTTTAATTACAATAACATTATCATAAAAAAATCCCGCTAAATATTTAGCGGGATTTTTTATTTAAATATAACTTAATACTAATTATTAACCGTGATTAGAGAAAGGATTAGCTTTTTGATAATCTTCCTGAGAAACTACATAGTCTGTAGGTAAAAAGCTTTCTGGTGTACTCAAGGCCATACCCAACTCAAATCTCGAAGGATAAGGTGTTTTCAACAATGAACCTGCTGGTATGTAAGGATAGGTCTCTAAATAAGACTGTATTACATTTTGTGTTACCCTACGATTGATATATGCACGGGTTAACTGACTTGGTTCTTTTAAGCCTGCGGCTCCTAATAACTCAACTGCACTAGCAACAGTTAGGTTGTGGAAATTCTTAACCCTTACCTTCTTATCTTCAACCACCAAGCCTTTCATTAAACTTGGGTCTTGAGTAGCAACACCTGTAGGGCAAGTATTGCTGTTACACTCTAATGCTTGGATACAACCTAAGGCAAACATCATTCCACGGGCAGCATTACACATATCTGCACCTAATGCAATATTTTTCACCAAATCAAAACCACTTGAAACTTTACCCGATGCAATGATCTTGATATGTTTTTTCAGGTCAAAACCAACTAATGAATCATAAACAAAGGCAATACCATCACGTAAAGGCATACCTACAGAGTTAGAGAATTCTTGTGGGGCAGCACCTGTACCACCTTCTCCTCCATCTACGGTAATAAAATCTACGTAAATACCCGTTTCTATCATCGCTTTACAGATGGCTAAAAATTCGCTTCTACGACCAATACACAATTTAATACCTACTGGTTTACCACCTGATAATTCTCTTAAGCGTTTTACAAAATGCATTAACTCCAATGGTGTAGAAAAAGCCGAATGCGAAGGAGGCGACAATACATCTTTTCCTTCAGGAACCAAACGGATACGAGCTACTTCAGGTGTTACTTTCTTACCTGGAAGCATACCACCATGACCCGGTTTTGCCCCTTGCGATATCTTGATCTCGACCATTTTAACCTGATCGTCTTGCGATCTTTCTGCAAAAGCCTCGCCATTAAAAGTACCATCTACATTTCTGCAGCCAAAATATCCAGTTCCTATTTGCCAGATCAGGTCTCCGCCCATTTGACGATGGTAATCACTAATACCACCTTCGCCTGTATTATGTGCGAAACCGCCTAATTTAGCACCACCATTTAAAGCCAATACAGCATTCTGGCTCAACGAACCAAAACTCATGGCTGATATATTGTAGATACTTGCAGAATAAGGTTGTTTACAATCTGGCCCACCTACGGTAATCCTCGGTTGTAGATTTAAATCGTGGTGACTTATAGCCATAATGCTATGACTTAACCATTCGTAACCGTTATCATAAACATTTAATTGCGTTCCAAAAGGAATGGTATCTAATTCTTTTTTTGCCCTCTGATAAATCAAAGATC
Organism: Pedobacter sp. UBA1951; assembly: GCA_002336465.1. Classification (GTDB taxonomy): domain Bacteria; phylum Bacteroidota; class Bacteroidia; order Sphingobacteriales; family Sphingobacteriaceae; genus Pedobacter. The sequence continues at coordinate 6,256 of DDEP01000240.1, read as the reverse complement.
TGTTTAGGCGATTATAAGGAGTACCATTAGTATCGCTCTCCACAAAATACTGATACACTTTAGGTCTCATGTTTTCCATGAAATACCTTAACCTACCAAAAACCGGATAGTTTCTTACGATACTATGTTTCGGTTGGTAGAGATCATAAATTCCTAGTAAAACAAACGGACCTGTAAAAATAGCAGTCCACCATAAAAATGGCTGATACAACCCTAACATTACGGTAAAAGCAACCAAGAAAGCTGCGATTGCAATAAATGCCTTTCTCATCTCAAAAATACTTTAAAAAATCATCTAAATTTTGCGCTAAGGTAGCAATATAAACTTGATAGATAAAACAACTGTAATTTCATTTTGTTAATTTTACATATGCTAATCAAAATATATCCTGAAAATCCAAATGAAAAGGCTTTAGCCCAAGTAGTTGACATTTTAAGAAAAGGAGGTATCATTATATACCCCACAGATACGGTTTATGGTATGGGTTGTGACATAACCAACCATAAGGCTATTGAAAAAATCTGTAGAATAAGAGGGATAAAACCCGAAAAAGCCAATCTTTCTTTCGTTTGCTCTGATTTGAGCAATATTTCTGATTACATTAAGCCGATAGACAATACCGTATTTAGGGTACTCAAAAAGGCCCTCCCCGGTCCTTTCACTTTTATTTTTAATGCCAACGGCAACGTACCTAAATTACTAAGTTCCAATAAAAAAACAGTGGGTATCCGTGTTCCAGACAACAGTATTGCAAGAGAAATTGTAAAGCTGTTGGGTAACCCTATTTTATCTACCTCTATTAAAGATGATGATGAAATCATAGAATATTCTACCGATCCTGAACTGATCCATGAAAAATATGAAAATTTAGTGGATTTGGTAATTGACGGAGGTTATGGAGGCAATGAAGCATCAACTGTGGTTGATTGCACCCAAGGTGAATTTGAAGTGATCAGGGAGGGAAAAGGTAATCTGGAAGATTATATCTAACAACAAATTTATTTGTTAACTTTCTGTTAATGTTGGTTATTTAAGTTTGTAAAAATTTATAATAATATGCGTATGAAAAAAACTTTACTTTTAATTTTTTTTGCTTGTATTCTCAATTTGCCATTGCATGTTTTGGCTCAAATTGCAAGTTGGAATCTTACCGGCCAAAGTAGCATAGCGCAATTTAGCGCTACAAATTATGATGTAGGATTAGTTTCTGCTCCTAATCTTACCCGTGGAACAGGAGCTGCACCAAGTACAGGGAATAATTCATTTAGAACTGTAGGCTTTAAAAATGATGGAATATCCACAGCTAATACCGATTATTTTCAAGTTCAACTTACCGCAAAACCAGGAAAGAAAATTTCTTTAAGTGGTATCAATGCTAAATTTGCAGGTACAGCTGGTTATTACGCTTCACCTGGAGTAACATCTCAATGGGCATATAGCTTAGATGGAACAAATTTCACTTTAATAGGCTCTCCTACAACCAGTACAAGTTTAACTTTAAATTTTAGTTTAAGTTCTGTTGCCGCGCTACAAAATGTTGCTGCAGGTGTTACCATTACTTTGAGATACTATGCAAGCGGTCAAACTACAACAGGTGGATGGGGGTTTAACTCACCTGCAGCAACCGACAAAGGCTTAGACATAAGCGGTACGATTGTGAGCGATGGAAGTCCTGACATCAATACAACTCCTACATCTCTTTCTTTTGGTAGTCAAAATATCCATACGACGTCTGTCGAAAAAAGTTTCACTTTAAATTATACCAATTTAGATGGAACAGATGTAACATTGAATACTTCGGGACCTTTTACTATTTCAGCAACAAGTAGTGGACCTTTTTCTAACAACTTAACTTATACACAAGCTGATTTGAGTGGTACAAGCACTACCGTTTATGTGAAATATGCACCTATCATTGAAGGTAATTCTACAGGTAGTGTTACTATTTCGGGAGGCGGCATCCTATCTAATTCAATTGTAACCTTAAATGGCTATGGAACGGATCCTAATTTTGCTATAACAGGAGATTATACACAAGACTTTAATGATCCCAATTATCTGACTAACTCTTACTGGACACAAGTAAGTGCAAAAGGTTCGGTAAAAACATGGGAATATACAATTTCACAAACCCATGGAGGTGCTGGAGCAGCCTATATGAACGGATTTGGAGAGACTGAAACGGATGTTGATGGTAATATGCCTAGCGACGATTGGTTAATTTCTCCTAAAATGAATCTTGCGGCTTTCGCGAATTTTCCTATTGTGAGCTTCTGGACCAGAAAATATTATGTTGGCCCCGATATTAAGCTTTACGTTTCTACTACTTATAATGGTAACGGTGTTATCAATCTTGCAGACTGGACAGAACTTACCAATGTTGGTATTCCTAGCACTACCGGTACATGGACACCATCTAACAATATAGATCTTTCTGCCTATAAAACTGCAAATACCTATTTGGCATTCAGATACGTAACCGACAATTCGGGCAATTCAAATGCAGCCGAATGGCGGATAGATGATTTCTTGTTAACCAATAAAATCAGTACTTACAGTATCCCTAAAAACACCATTGTTTTAAATGAGACAGCGGCAGGTGGTACATCTGCAAGTAAGAGTTTCTCTTTCTCAAGCTCTGGCAATGGAGATATTACTTTAACTGCACCGCAAAATTTTGAATTATCTACAGATGATCTCACATTTACTTCTACAGTAGTTGTACCGTCATCTGAAGCCGCAACAGGAAAAATAATTTATGCTCGTTTTACGCCTGCTTCAACAGCTGTATTTTTATCAGGCAAAATTGCTTTTTCAGGAACAGGTCTAAGCGTTGATGGGCCACAATTAAAGGGAAGCTCTTTACTAAAATCAAATACCTTTGATCTTGCCAGTTGGAATATGGAGTTTTTTGGTAATGGAACCACTATCCCTGGTTATGGACCTGCCAACAGAACTTTACAAATCAATAATGCCGCTATTGTGTATAACACTCTGTTACCTGATGTAATAGGCATCCAGGAGGTATCTGATGAAGCTGCTGTTGATGAACTGCTAACCAAATTACCTTCTACTTACAAAAAGAAAATATCTCAGGTATATTCGTATTCCATTAGGCCTGGAAGCTCAGATCCTTTTCCTGCTCAGAAAATAGGTTTCATTTATAATTCTGCAACCGTAGATACGGTTGGTTTTAGAGTAATGTTCTTGAAACAATATAAAGATGTGATAAGTACAGGAGTTGATAATGGAAGCATTGATAAAAGTTTCTGGTCTTCTGGTCGTTTGCCATTTATGGGCATATTCAATGTAACAACCTTAGACGGGTTAAAAAAGCGTATTAATGTTGTAGTTATACATGCAAAATCTAGTAGTACTGCTGCCGACAATGCCAGAAGATCAACTGATGTATCCGTATTAAAAGACTCTCTTACATTATATCAAAAAAACAATATTGCTATTGTGGGCGATTACAATGATTTAGTTGAGGGGTCTATATCATCAGGCAAAACATCTCCATATAAAATCTTAACCGATAATGGTTATACAGCACTTACGCTACCGCTGTTTTTAGGCGGAGAAGGCACTTTTGTAGGCGGCAACAACCCAAGTATGATAGATAATATCATTGTATCTAATGATTTGGTTAGTCTTAATGAAGCCAACTCAACGGCTATTGAAGATGCAAGGGAATATATCTCAGGTTACAGTTCTAATACTTCAGACCACCTTCCCGTTTACACCCGTTTTACCTTTCCTGTGGGTACCTTACCAATTAAAGTAGCCAATTTTGATGTTAAGGCTAAGGGCAATATTGTTGAAATTAAATGGACCACAGCAACAGAAACAAACAATAGTTATTTTACCATTGAGCGTTCTTCTGTTGACGGCAAAGATTTTACCCCGATAAAAACCATTCCTGGTGCGGGTAATAGCAATCAGCTTAAATCTTATACCACAATAGACAACAATGCGCCTAAAGGAAGAGTTTACTATCGTTTAAAGCAAACTGATTTTAACAACAACTCTACTGATTATCCTGAAGTAAAATCAGTAAATATTTTTGGAGCTGAAACTTTTTCGGTATATCCTAACCCAGTTAAAAATCAGTTATTCCTTAATTACGAAAGCACAAGCACCAATGATAAATTGGTTGTAAGCGGTGTTGATGGCAAAGTAATTTTAACAGCAACTGGTACAAATGAGCAAATTACCTCAAAAGTAAATAGTCAACTAAATACACTTACAACCGGGGTGTACATATTAAAACTTACTACAGGTAATAAAACTTACCAAAGTAAATTGATCAAACAATAATTTATTGCGGATCAATCACATTATAAGGTGTTCAAAGATGTAAGCTTTGAACACCTTATTTTTTGCATTTTTTTGTAAATTCGGGCATGGCAGAACATAACAACAGCACTATTTTTCAAAAATTCTTCAATTCTGAAAAAACAGGAGGTGTACTCTTATTATGCTGTGTGGTTATCTCGTTAGTTATTGCAAATTCTTCTTTAGCATCGAGTTTTACAAATCTTCTTAATCAGTCAATAGGATTTACCAATACTATAATAGACCTCAATTACAGCATTTCATTATGGATCAATGATGGCTTAATGGCTGTATTCTTTTTGTTAGTAGGACTGGAAATCAAACGTGAAATATTGACCGGAGAGCTATCTGATATTAAGAAAGCTAGTTTACCTGTATTGGCCGCCATAGGAGGCATGGTGGTACCTGCATTAATCTATTTCATAATCAATAAAAACACTGAAACAGCACAAGGCTGGGGAATACCAATGGCTACAGATATTGCTTTTGCCCTTGCTATTATAGCCATGTTAGGTAAAAGTGTTCCATCTTCTTTAAAAATCTTCTTAGCGGCTTTGGCCATAGCAGATGATCTAGGAGCTATTTTGGTAATTGCCATATTTTATACGTCTGAGATACATTTCAATTATCTTTTTATGGCCTTAGGCGTATTTTGCATATTGATGCTGCTTAATTTTTTAAAGGTCAAAAAGCTATACTATTATATTCCTTTAGGTATCATTTTGTGGTATTTGGTTCATCATTCGGGTATCCATGCAACTATTGCAGGTGTATTACTGGCCTTTACCATACCTAATGAAAGTAAAGAAGATACATCTCCTTTGATCAAACTGGAGCATTTGCTCACTACTCCTGTAAACTTTATTATTATGCCCTTATTTGCATTGGCAAATACCAACATTACTTTTGAGCAAGGAATGGTTGATGGTCTAGGTACTCCATTGGGTTTAGGTATCTTACTAGGTTTATTGGCAGGAAAAACTTTGGGAGTAACCATTTTCTCTTATATAGCTGTTAAACTTAAATGGGCGCAACTACCCGATAAGGCCAAATGGATGCATATGGTTGGAGTAGGTTTGTTGGCGGGTATTGGTTTTACCATGTCTATCTTTATTGCTATGTATCGTTTAGTGAGCCTGTATTCATAAACGAAGCTAAATTTGCTATACTAATTACCTCTGCTATTGCCGGACTAAGTGGCTATATCTTCTTAAAATACGTTGGGAAAAAACAGTCATTTATATCTGAAACAAATTAAGAATGCGATTTTTTACATTTTTTAGAACGCTTAAGCAATAAAACCCTGTAATATGTGTTTATGTAACTGAGAGCGTTAATTTAGATTAGCGGGAATGGTTGGGATCGACCATTTCCGCTTTTTTGTTTTTAAATGGTTTCTTTATCCCTTTGTCACAAAAGTCCTGTATAGCTATTAAAATAGCTTACCCAAAAATTCAATCAGGAAGTTCAGCATGATGGTGGTAATTTCGTTACCCCTGAATTTATTTCAGGGTCTTTGTTCCGTAGTAATCTTCTTTTTAAAATCTGAAATATATTCAGCATGAAGATAGCGGAGATAAGTTCAAGATGGCACGATAGCAATCAACATACCCAAAAAACTGGTAAGATCTGATTTATTTTATAGTTTATCCATCTCCTGAAAATAAACTTGGTACGAGGAGTACTTTCTCTGTAAAATGCTATTAAAATAAGTTTACAAAATGATACATTTGGGTGATTTAAATTGGATTTTATAGAAATGAAAAAATCTTATGTCCTACTACTGATATTGGTTTTAACATCCATATGGAGCAAAGCTGCCGATATTAATAATTTTCTATTAAAAGAAAGCCTGTTAAAGAACAGTAAACTATCTGTAATTGCTGCTGACAGCTTAGACCATGCCAACGAAGATGTTAG
>DDEP01000127.1:19930-21416 GCA_002336465.1 Pedobacter sp. UBA1951 | reverse complement strand
ACTCTGTTTACATGATGCTTGACTCTGGAGCCCGTGGTTCTAAAGAGCAGATCCGTCAGTTAGCAGGTATGAGGGGCTTAATGGCTAAACCTCAGAAATCTGGTTCAGGTGGTGATATTATCGAAAACCCAATCTTGTCTAACTTTAAAGAAGGTTTATCTGTATTAGAGTACTTTATCTCTACCCACGGTGCCCGTAAAGGTTTGGCGGATACGGCGTTAAAAACTGCGGATGCGGGTTACTTAACCCGTCGTTTGCATGACGTAGCACAAGATATGATTGTTAATGATGTAGATTGTGGTACTTTAAGAGGTATGTACACTACAGCATTGAAAGATAACGAAGACGTTGTTGAACCATTATATGAGCGTATTTTAGGACGTACTTCATTACATGATGTATATAATCCTTTAAATGGTGAGTTATTGGTAGGCGCAGGTCAAGACATTGATGAAGATATCGCCAGAGCAATTGAAGAATCTCCATTAGAAGGTATCGAAATTCGTTCGGTATTAACTTGTGAGAATAAGCGTGGTGTTTGTGCATTATGTTATGGCCGTAACTTGGCAACAGGTAAACGCGTACAAAAAGGTGAAGCTGTAGGTGTAATTGCTGCACAATCAATCGGTGAGCCAGGTACACAGTTAACACTTCGTACGTTCCACGTGGGTGGTACTGCAAGTAACATTGCTGCTGAGTCTCAAATTACCGCAAAATTTGATGGTGTAATTGAATTTGAAAACTTACGTACTGTACCAACCAAAACAGACGATGGAGTTGTTGAAGTTGTATTAGGTCGTTCAGGCGAGTTTAGAATTGTTGAGCCGGGAACAAATAAAGTTATCGTTAACAACAATATCCCTTATGGCGCATTCTTATTTGTTAAAGAAGGCGATAAAGTTGCTAAAGGCGATAAAATTGTATCTTGGGATCCATATAACGCAGTTATCATTTCTGAATTTGCAGGTAAAATCGAATTTGATGCTATCATTGAAGGTGTAACTTTCCGTGAAGAATCTGATGAGCAAACAGGTCACCGTGAAAAAGTAATTATCGATACACGTGATAAAACGAAAAACCCTTCTATCAAGGTATTGGATAAAAAAGGTGAGCTGATCAGATCTTATAACATTCCGGTAGGAGCACACATTGCTGTTGATGAAGGTGAAAACGTTCAAAGTGGTCAGGTGTTAGTTAAGATTCCTCGTGCTACAGGTAAAACCCGAGATATTACGGGTGGTTTACCTCGTGTAACTGAGTTATTCGAGGCTCGTAACCCTTCAAATCCTGCAGTTGTAACTGAAATCGATGGTGTGGTAACTTTAGGTGGTATCAAACGTGGTAACCGCGAGATTACGATAGAATCTAGAGATGGCGAAATGAAGAAATACCTTGTTCCACTTTCAAAACATATCCTGGTTCAGGACAATGACTTTGTTAAAGCTGGTATGCCTTTATCAGATGGTTCTATTTCTCCTTCAGATAT
>DDEP01000127.1:0-19831 GCA_002336465.1 Pedobacter sp. UBA1951 | reverse complement strand
GGAGATACCCGTTTCTTAGAAAATGATGCTGTAGATCGTTGGGACTTTATGGATGAGAACGATGACATCTATGATAAGAAAGTTGTTATTGAGGCAGGTGATTCTACTACGGTAAAACCTGGTCAGATTATTTCTTTACGTAAATTAAGAGACGAAAATTCTCAATTAAAACGTCAAGACTTAGCTCAGATTGAGGTACGTGATGCAAGACCAGCTACAGCAAGTTCTATCTTACAAGGTATCACAAGAGCATCTTTAGGTACTAAGTCATTTATCTCTGCTGCTTCATTCCAAGAAACCACGAAAGTGTTGAATGAAGCTGCTATCGCAGGTAAAAAAGACAGTATGTTGGGACTGAAAGAAAACGTAATTGTAGGTCACTTAATTCCTTCAGGAACAGGTTTACGTGGCTACGAGCGTATCATTGTAGGTTCTCAAGAAGAATATGATAAATTATTAGCTTCTAAAGAAGAAGTAGAGGCTTAATCATATAACAGGCCGAAAGGTTTGGCTTAATCCCTAGTGTTTATTCACTAGGGATTTTTTGCGTGCAATCAATCCTTTTTCAATAAAATAATTAGCTTTGTGAGATGGAAGAGCAACAAAACGACAATCAATTAAATATAGAATTATCTGAAGAGGTAGCAGAAGGTACTTTTTCTAACCTAGCTATTATTACCCACTCTAATACAGAGTTTGTTTTAGATTTTATAAGGGTAATGCCGGGAATACCTAAAGCCAAAGTAAAATCGAGAATTATTTTAACACCAGAGCATGCCAAGCGCCTTGCGCAAGCTTTACAGGATAACATCGATAAATTTGAACAAGCCAACGGAAGAATCAAGACCTTTGATGAAAACTCAGGCTTTCCGATGGGATTTGGTGGACCAACGGCACAAGCTTAAATCTTAGCTAAAATTTTTTCAATAATCAATTGTTAAATTATTAAAAATAATTAGATTTGCCGTCGCAATGGGGGTTTAGCTCATTTGGCTAGAGCGCTTGCCTGGCAGGCAAGAGGTGGCCGGTTCGAATCCGGCAATCTCCACTTAACGGAACACCGCATTAGCGGTGTTTTTTTATGCCCGCAACGAATTGATGTACAGCGCCTGGAACTTGAAGGCCAATGGGCTCGAAGAATAGGCAATCACATCTCCAAATTTTTCTTTGGCCCAAAGGGTAATCATAAAAATGATAAGCCTGCACTTTGCATTAATAAGCTGGGTGAATATTTTATTGGCGCTGATTTCAGTCTTTATGGTCTGGAATTCTGCATTGAGCTGCCCAAACATTTTGGGGTTAAGATCCAAGATTGCATGTTGAATGAATTGGGTAAAGGAATATTGCAGCTTTGAGGAAAAAGTCTCTGTAAGTAATCTTTTTACAATCAATTCCTTGCCTTTAACATTTGGACCAAATGTCCAATGATGCTATTGGTCAACCGAAACCATTTGTACCTGCAAGGGCTTGATTTCGTAGTCTTTAGTTTCAATGCGATGTATGCCACTTCCATTTTCGAATAATAGGAGTACAAACGAATCGTCTTTGGGAAACTCTATGTCTGTAGCATTTCCGAATTCATGATAAATGACATATTCTTCTGTTTCCAGTTCGGTTTTGTCAATAGAAACATATCTTTTTACTTTTTGCCTCATCAAATAAAACAGCTATTTAAATTATTCATTTTGGAATTAGGCCCCATGTATCCCTTTTTTTAACTGTTTGATTTCCTGTTGTAGTTGCTTTACACGGTCAAGCAAGTGTGTAATTGCCTCAAGACCCTCCATATTGATCTCTAATTCATAATGAAGATGTATAAATCTTTCAAAATCGCCAAGGTGCTCAAAATTGATTTCATAACCTTTTTTCGACTTTACCAAGGTTATCAGACCATGATCATTTAATGCATACACAAAATCTGTTTCTACTTCGTAGTACATACATAGCTGATCGACGGATATTTTCTTACTTGTAGCCATAATTAACTGATGTGGCGTTCTTCTGCCAATTGATTAAACAATTCTTTCTCTTTTTCCGATAGGTTTTTGGGAATTTCGATCTCAAAGGTTACATATAAATCGCCATAAACTCCCTCATTTTTATATACCGGCATACCTTTGCCTTTTAAGCGAACTTTGGTGCCATTCTGCGTTTCGGCAGCAATTTTCAATTTAACGGTACCATCTATAGTATTAATGGTCTGATCGCCACCCAATACCGCCTTATAGAGTGGCAATGGCTGTTTGACATACAGGTCGTTGCCCTTGCGTACAAAATTGGTGTTGTTTTGGATGTTAAATGTAATATAAAGGTCGCCTTTAGGCCCGCCATTTGTACCGCTACCCCCATAACCGGCAATCTTTATTTCCTGTCCGTCTTCAATTCCTGCAGGCACGGTAATCCGTATGTTTTTTCCGTCTACTGTAAATGTTTGTTTCTGTGTTTTCAAAACATCGGTTAGGTTCAGCTGAACAGAGGCTCTATAATCCTGCCCCTTGAACTGTGTTTTGCGGCCGGCCCCACGGTTGCCGAACATCGAGGCGAAAAAGTCAGAATAATCACCATCATCGCCTTCAAATGAATAATGCTGGCCATCATAGCCTTGACTAAACGGATTTCCTTGGCCATAACTTTGCGATTGTTGCTGGCGACGTGCTTCTTCGTATTGTTCGCCGTGTTTCCAGTTGGCGCCGTATTGGTCGTATTTTTTTCTTTTTTCCGGATCGCTGAGTACCTCATTTGCCTCGTTAAGCTGTTGAAAGAGCTTTTCGGCATCTGCATTATCAGGATTTAAGTCAGGGTGATGCTTTCTGGCCAGCTTGCGATAAGCCTTTTTGATATCGTCTGCGGTTGCATTTTTATCTACGCCCAAGGTTTTATAGTAATCAACGTATTCCATTCTCTGAATATAACATATCTATATACTAATTTAATCAATAGTGCTACTTATAAACAAATAATAATACCCACATTTAGTGGCCACGGGTAACCACTTATATTTAATCTAGTGTATTTCTTTAAAATTAAATAGACAATAAATATGCCTCTTTAAAGCTTCTTGTTAGCAATTTCCTGCCAAGCTGTTATCAATTCGATTTTCTAAAGCTTTACGAAGTTAACAATTGCCAGAAGTAAAGTTTTGAGGCTATTGTTTAATAAATGATTTACGATAATAAAATCAGGTTATTCGACACTATTAGTATTAGAGCTTCTTTTAATTCATATCTAATATTGTAACAAGAGCCAGAGGAATTGCTTCTTAACTATTTTGTTTACAGTTGATTATCAAATTTAAGAAATGGGAGTGATTGATAGTATAAACCTGCTTTTTTGAAGGACAGTTTAAGATACTTTTTCACCAATTACCATACCTGATTTTGGTTAATATTCCATAAGTAAGCAGCAGAAAGGATTATTATTGTACTATATTAGTATATAGCAAAATTTTATGGAGCATTGGGAAATCATATTATTTTTTTTGGTGATCGCATTCTTGTATTCGTCTGTAGGTTTTGGTGGCGGTTCTAGTTATCTTGCCGTTCTGGCCCTGTACAGCCTTCCTTATCAGGAGATACGGTTAACAGCATTGGTCTGCAATGTTATCGTGGTAGTCGGAGGCCTTTATATTTATATCAAAAATGGACAGGTCAATTGGAAAAAAATTATTCCAATTACCATTTTCAGTGTTCCTATGGCTTATTTTGGGGCAATTTTAAAAATTAGTCAGGCAACCTTTTTTCTGTTGCTCGGTTTTACTCTAATTGTTGCGGCAGTTTTTTTATGGTTTGGAACTGGTACAAAGACAGCCAATGAAAAAGAGGATTACCGGAAAACAACCATATTAGAGAATGGTTTTTTGGGTGGAGCCATTGGGTTTTTGTCGGGACTGGTTGGGATTGGAGGCGGAATTTTTCTATCGCCTATGCTCAACCTGATGAAGTGGGACACCGCCAAAAAAATCGCGGCCACTTCAAGTTTTTTTATACTGGTCAATTCCCTATCTGGAATTTCAGGACAACTGACGAATTTATCGGATAAAATAGATATGTACAGGGTTTTTTGTTTGTGCCTGTCGGTATTTATTGGTGGACAATTGGGGGCTAGAATGTCGCTGAAGTGGAACCCCTTGGTCATTAAAAGGGTAACTGCAGTACTGGTGCTCGTTGCAGGCATAAATGTATTGGTCAAATATTGGTAAATCCATTTTTAAAACAACAGATGAAACTGAAAATATTAGCATTTGGCATAACAAAAGATATACTTGGTGTTCAGAAAAAAGAAGTAGAGATAGCAACGGGAGCAACAGTAGCGGCATTAAAAGATTTGTTGGAAGCCGATTTTCCAGAGTTAAAAAAACTAAGGTCATATTTTATTGCGGTCGACAGCGAGTATGCAGACGATGACTTGATTTTGGCACAAGAACATGAGATTGCTATAATACCGCCTGTAAGTGGTGGATAAGTATATGGTTGATATCAAAATAACAGCAGATGAACTGCATGTAACAGAATGCCTTAATCTGGTTGCCGATCCTTCCTGTGGCGGGGTAGCGACTTTTATCGGTACGGTAAGAAACCATACCAAAGGCAGGCAGGTTGTTCGTTTGGAATATGAATGCTATCAGTCTATGGCCATTAAGGAAATTCAAAAGATTGTTTGGCAGGCCATTGACTCGTTCGGGGTAAAAAATGTTGTGGTGCACCATCGTATCGGCACGTTGTATCCCGGAGATGCAGCCGTTGTTATTGTGGTTAGCGATGGCCATAGGGATGCAGTTTTCGATGCCTGTCGCTATATCATCGATACCATCAAACAAACCGTTCCCATTTGGAAGAAAGAGGTTTTTGCAGATGGCGAGGAATGGGTATCGGCACATCCATGATTTTAAGGTCCAAAATTTTGTATATTTATAATGCCAGTGCGCCAAGCTATGAAAACGGAGTTACTAGAAAATAAATCGGTTAAGGAGCTAGCCATTATCAAGATTAAAGACCACGATAGTTTTTATTCTACTGATGAGCTTGCTGTTGAAGAACCTTTGGAAATTAGGGTTTCCTATCTTAATGGGAAAGATAAAGTAAGCAAAAACCTGGCAGTAACGATGCGCACTCCTGGAAACGACGTCGCATTGGCCATTGGATTTCTATTTACAGAAGGCATAATTTCCAATTTTCGCCAAATCAAAAATGTAGGCCATTTAACAACTGATTGCTCAAATGCGGCAACAAATACGCTGTTAGTGGAGTTTTCTGGCGATTTCATTCCGCAACTGATGAAATCCGATAGAAATTTTTACACTACTTCTAGTTGTGGTGTGTGTGGCAAAGGATCAATCGAATCGATACGGACAGTGAGTGCTTTTGGCCGCCTCAAAAAAGAAGTTCAGGCGGTTTCGCTCGAAACATTATATCAGTTGCCGGAAAAATTAAGAGTTTCTCAAGCTAATTTTAGCGCCACAGGTGGCATCCATGCCTCGGGCTTGTTTAGCTTAAACGGTACCCTCGTTGCCCTGCACGAAGATGTGGGCAGGCATAATGCGCTCGATAAATTGATAGGGCATGCGCTGATGACTGAACTGGTGCCCCTTAGCAGTAAAATTCTGGTTTTGAGCGGACGGGCCAGTTTCGAACTCATCCAAAAAGCTGCTATGGCCGGAATTGCCACGGTAGCCGCAATAGGTGCCCCCTCAAGCTTGGCTGTAGATTTGGCCAAAGAATTCGATATTACGTTATTGGGCTTTCTCCGAGACAATCGGCTAAATATTTATCATTCGGGAAGCCATTTTAAAATAGAAGATAAGATATGAAGATAAGAATTAAGGATAATTCGTTAAGGTTTCGGCTTACCCAGTCGGAAGTGGCACAACTGGCAGGGCAAGGGGCTGTTTCTGGTCTTACACAGTTTATGGATAACCAGTTTGTTTATGCCGTAGAAATAACAGATGAGGAGGAGATGTCGGCTACTTTTGTGGAAAATAAGATGGTGCTGCATATGCCAAAGGCGATGGCCGACGAATTGTCCAATACTGACAGGGTAGGTTTTGAAGGGCAATCGGGTAAAGTTAAGCTGTTGATTGAAAAGGATTTTGTATGCCTTGATAATTCAGTAGAAGATCAGAGCGATAACTATCCCCATCCCAATATTAAATGCTAATCTTATTATTAAAGTAAGCACTATGGACGCACATGATAAAAAAGAAATAGAAAGGGAAATCAGCAGGGAACCCAATGCCGAAAATCCTTTTAAGTTGCTCGATTTGAAGCTGACTCCTGTAGAAAAATGGGCAGCGGGCATTCCGGCCGTAATAGCCGCCATGACCGACTTGGTTGAAGAAAAAACATTCTTCAGAGGCAATAAAGCACTTTTGAAAATGAACCAGAAAGGCGGGTTCGACTGCCCGAGCTGTGCTTGGCCCGATCCAGACGATGAGCGGTCGCCAATAGGCGAATATTGCGAAAACGGGGCCAAGGCTCTGGCCGAAGAAGCTACAACCAAAAGGGTAACTCCCGAATTCTTCAGGACAAACTCTGTTTATGATCTGGCAAAGCTTACTGATTACGAAATCGGAAAGATGGGCCGCCTAACAGATCCCATGTACCTGCCAAAAGGTGGCACACATTACCAGCCCATTAGCTGGCATGATGCTTTCGATAAAATTGCAACACACCTCAATGCATTGGAAACCCCGCATCAGGCAGCATTCTATACTTCGGGAAGAACCAGCAACGAGGCCTCTTTTGTTTACCAGTTATTTGCTAAGGAATTTGGTACAAATAATATGCCCGACTGCTCCAATATGTGCCATGAAACTTCAGGGTCTGCACTTCGGCCAACTATAGGCATCGGAAAAGGTACGGTGAAGCTCGAAGATTTTTATGATACGGATGTGATTGTCATCATCGGACAGAATCCGGGAACCAATGCACCTCGGATGATGAGCGCATTGGCCAAGGGCAAAGTAAATGGTGCCAAGATTATTGCCATCAATCCCTTGCCCGAAGCAGGGCTGATGGGCTTCCATAATCCCCAATCTTTTAAGGGGGTTTTAATGGGAGGGGAGCAGTTGGCAGATCTGTACCTACCGGTAAAAATCAATGGCGATATGGCACTTTTAAAAGCCATTGAAATGATTTTGCTGGAATTGGAACAAAAGAATCCGGGGAAAGTACTGCACAAAGAGTTTATCGATAATAAAACCACCGGATATGAGGCCTTTGTAAAACAGTTCGAAGAACAGCGATTCAGCCTCGAAGAGCTGAGTAGCCTTTGTGGCATACCAACGGAAGCGATTCGTAAGGCTGCCGAAATGATGGCATTTCAAAACAGGATTATCTTTTGTTGGGGAATGGGACTTACGCAACAACCGAATGGTGTTGATATGATCCGCGAAATCCTCAATATCCTGTTGCTGAAAGGCAGTATTGGCATAAAAGGCGGCGGTGTTTGCCCTGTTCGTGGTCACAGCAACGTACAAGGCAACAGAACCATGATGATTGATGAAAAACCTACCGACGAACAACTGGACAGGTTACAGCACTTTTACGGGTTTAACCCTCCCCGTGAGCATGGTTACGATGTGGTGAGAACCATCAAGGCTATGCATGAAGGAAAGATAAAGTTTATGTTCTGCATGGGTGGAAATTTTCTCTCCGCTACACCAGACACCACTTATACGGCAAACGCGTTGCGAAAACTTAACCTATTGGTCTGTGTTTCCACTAAATTGAACAGGGGACATCTCATCCATGGAAAAGAAGCGCTTATTTTGCCAACCTATGGCCGTAGCGACAAAGATATCGTAAATGGAGAAGTACAGATTATCAGTACTGAAAATTCGATGGGTGTGGTACAGTCGTCGAAAGGCGTTCTCGATGCCGTTTCCAAAAATCTGATCAACGAAACTCAGATTGTTTGCAGAATGGCAATGGCTACCCTTGGCGAGCGGTCTGTAATCAATTGGAAACGTTACCACGATAGTTATGATGCCGTTCGCGATGATATAGAACAATGCATCCCGGGCTTTGAGAATTATAATATACGGGTTCGCCAAAAAGAGGGCTTTTATCTTCCCAATGCGGCCCGCGACGAACAGTTATTTGCCAAGCAATATGAAGGCAAGGCGCCATTTACCCTAACGGAGGTGCCCCAAAACCATTTGGAGGAAGATGAGTACATGATGGCCACCACCAGAACACATGATCAGTTTAATACCACCATTTATGGGTTAGACGATCGATACCGTGGAATAAAAAACGAGCGACGGGTCGTTTTTATGAACCAGATTGATATTGATAAAGCTGGCTTTAAGGCTGGCGACAAAGTAGATCTTTACAATTACGACGATGGTATTGAGCGTGTAGCTCCGTTGTTTGTTATTGTAGCCTATCAAATACCCGAAAAAAACACAGTAACCTATTTTCCTGAAACAAATGTACTGGTATCGGTGAATAATGTAGCGAAAGAGAGCAATATGCCAGCTTCGAAATATGTGAAGATTAAGATCAAGAAACACGATTCGGCAGTTTATCAAAAGATAGACGAGATGTTATTCCAGGGGGCAGTTCAAAAACCATAAGATGATAAACCACATTTATAACTTAAGAAAAATAGGATGTTTAAGCATCTTTTTGTTGTTCTCGTCAATTGCTTGGGCACAATCTGGCTTTAAGCTGAAAGTTGATGGCGAAGTAGAGCAACCTTTGGCCCTGAGTTTGTCAGATCTTGCAAAGATGGAAAGAAAGGATGCCATAATGAAAGATAAGGCAGGCAATTCGCATACCTTTAATGGGGTTCCGTTAGCTGCAATTTTAGCTAGGGCAGGAGTGCCTTCGGGCAAAGCACTTCATGGTTCAGAAAATCTTTCGAAATATGTACTTGTAAAATGTGCAGACGGCTACCAGGTTTTATTTGCCTTGGCCGAATTAGATTCTTCCGTACAGGACAAAAATGTAATTATTGCCGATCTCATTGATGGAAAGCCCTTGCTGAAAGAAAAAGGCCCGTTGCGGATCGTGGCAGAAGGAGAGAAAAAAACTGCGCGCAGCAGCTATCAGGTTACGTCGCTTATCATTGGTTCAATCAAAAAATAAGTGCACAATAATTTTAGAAATCAATCATGATCATCAGAAAAAAAGAGCATTGGTTTAGGATGCTTTTCGTGTGGCATGGCTCTGTTTTGCCAGCACTTTTGCCCCGTTTGGGATTGCTTTTCGTACTTTCCCTTGTCGTTACGTATTTTCATGGCATAGTTTTTACATTTAAAATACCGCTTAATACCGCACCGCTAACGCTATTTGGCTTTGTACTAGCCCTGTTTTTGGGTTTTCGTAATAACGCAAGCTACGAACGATTTTGGGAAGGACGTAAGCTATGGGGTGCATTGCTCAATACGGCAAGATCGTTAACCCGGCAGGCATTGACATTGAAAGCAGCGAACAATTGCAGGATGTCGGTTGTCGATTTCGTTCAGCTACAGAGTGCTTTTGGCTATGCGCTGAAACATCAGCTCAGAGAAACAGATGCTTATCATGATTTAAAGCCCAGGCTTCAAGAGCAGCAACTGAGTATAGTTGCAACCGCAAAATATAAGCCAGCGCTGATTATGAGCTTAATGGCAGAATGGGTGCAGCAGGCAAAAAACGAGGGCTGTATTGATTCTATACAACAGGCACGTTTCGATGAGAATTTAGATAAGCTTGCCGATATTGTAGGTGGCTGCGAAAGGATAGTTTCTACGCCAATACCTTATAGTTATCGGGTTTTGTTGCATCGTACGGTATATATTTATTGTTTTCTGCTGCCTTTTGGCCTTGTAGATTCACTGGGATGGTTTACGCCTCTTATTGTGGTATTTATTGCCTATACTTTTGTGGCATTTGAAGCAATAGCCGATGAAATTGAAGAACCGTTTGGTACCGAGGCCAACGATTTAGCGCTTAACAGCATGTGCGAA
Organism: Pedobacter sp. UBA1951; assembly: GCA_002336465.1. Classification (GTDB taxonomy): domain Bacteria; phylum Bacteroidota; class Bacteroidia; order Sphingobacteriales; family Sphingobacteriaceae; genus Pedobacter. The sequence goes on along the minus strand of DDEP01000127.1, from coordinate 9,879 downwards.
ATGATTGATGAAACCATACATGAGATGGTGGGAGAACATGTAGCCATTTCCCAAAAGATGGAGCAGAATATTATCGATTAGCAGTTTAACATCTGTTTTGGCAACCCATCTCTTAAGGAAAAAACCTCTTTTTCGGGATAAGCCTGTTTGATTTTTTTAAGTGCCGATATACTCCGTTTGCCATATGCACAGTACACCACTATTGGTCGTAAGATAGAGGCAATGGCATGAAGATGGAGCTCCAGTTCCTCCAAAGGAAAATTCGTGCCGCCAATATTGAATTGTTGATGCTCTTTGTGGCTACGTACGTCTATCAGCTCAAAATCCGCTTGGTTTTGGATAAATTGTTCAAACGAAATGACCTGAACGGTTTGCGGCAAACCTGTAATTTGAGCAGCGTTTTTTTTAAGCCTAATAATTTGGGTGTTGCCGCTTTGAACATTTATCATCCATAGCTTGCCCGTCAAAAGCTCTTCAGATTGGGTCAGGTATTTGATGGCTTCGTTGGCTTGCATGCAACCTACAATTCCTGCCAAAGTTGGAATTACGCCGCCTTCTCTGCAGTTGGGCACCTGAGCATCTGTCACATTAGGAAAAACATCACGGTAATTGGGCGAATAGCTGCAGTCTTGTTGCAATACATTCCAAATGCTTACCTGACCTTCGTATTGGTAAATGGCTCCATAAACCAAGGGTTTTCCGCTCAATACACAAGCATCGTTTAACAGGCATTTCGTTTCAAAGTTGTCGGTTCCTTCAATAACCAAGTCGAAGTTGGAAACCAGACCCATTACATTTTCGGCGGTTACACGGGCTTTGAACGGAATGATATTGATGGAAGGGTTTTGTTGTTGCAGTCTTTTTGTGGCCACATCGGCCTTAAACTGGCCAATATCATGAGGCATGTATAGAACCTGACGATGCAGGTTGCTCGATGAAACAATATCATCATCAGCAATGCCTATTGTGCCAATACCCGTAGCTACCAGATATTGCAGAGCGGGACAGCCTAAGCCGCCTGCGCCAACAACCAAGACTTTTGCCTTTTGCAAGCGTTTTTGCGCTTCCTCTCCGAAATTGGGCAAGGTCATTTGGCAAGAATACCGTTCGAAATTTTCAGGCATGGCTTTGTTTCTAGTAATGGCTTATCGTTTATTTAAAATCAAGTTTGCAATTTCTTCATCCTCTGGAGTATTGACGTTCATGAGCGATTGGCTATCCAAAGGTTTCATGATTTTAATGTCGCTGTTCAATAACACCTTTCTCGGGCAGGTAATGTCTTGTGCCAAAGAATTTAATAGGACAGTATAGCTTTGGGGTTCCCAAATGGTAATCAATGGCTCGGGTTTCCCATCAAAAGGGCTTTCAAAAGTAGTGGCGGCTTTATTGACGTCCCGGTTTTCCATTAAAAATTGCAGCGTTTTTTGATTGAGCAGGGGTAGGTCGCAGGCAACAACGAGCCAAGCCTTATCGCGGGCAGAACGGAGTGCCGATAAAATGCCTCCCATTGGCCCCATGTTCAAAAAGGTATCTGTAAGTGGCACATAATCGTGGCTAATTTCGTTCAATTGGTCTGGACGACAGGAGATAAATACTTCTTCGCAAAAAACCTTCAATAGATCTGCTGCAAAATAATGCTGTTCCTTCCCATGCCATTTCATTTGGCCTTTTGGCTTTCCCATTCGTACGCTTTTTCCGCCTGCGAGCACCAACCCGTTGATTTTCGGTTTGTTATCTTTTAAAATCACTTTTTCCGCCTGTTTTTTCCATTAATTTAATCTCTTTGATCACCATATTGTGGCTTAGCGCTTTGCACATATCGTAAATGGTCAATGCCGCTACCGACACCCCTGTCATAGCCTCCATTTCTATGCCGGTTTTAGCTTCTACCTCGGTAGTGCAATAGATTTCGAGTTCGTTTTTTGCGTTGATTTCGATGGCTATTTCGCAGTTTTCCAAGCCAATGGGGTGGCAAAGCGGAATAAGTTCGCCGGTTTTCTTGGCACCCATGATACCCGCTATGATTGCCGTTTGAAAAACAGAACCCTTTTTGGTTTCGAAACCATCTTTTTGCAAGGCTGTAAACACTGTTTCTGGAAGTTCGATAACCGCCTTGGCAACCGCTTTTCTGCGCGTGATTTTCTTGTCGCCAATATTAACGATAGTTGGCTGCGATTTTTGATTAAGGTGTGAGAAATCTGTCATAAGGGCAAATTAAAGATCATATCGCCAAACCTTGTAGATTTCGCCTTTTTTAAACTCGGTTTTTGCTAAAGGGAGCTCTATAAAAGCATTGGCACTTGCAAGATGCGAAAAATCGCCCGAACCATTGGTTTCGATAGTTTCGGCGGTCAATTGTGCAGCTGGATTGATGTTAAGTTTAACCTGTGCAAAGTATTGCAAAGCAGGGGCAAAGGAAATATCGTTTTGTAAAGTCGCGTAAACGGGGTTCGACAGTGGCATGCCCAATGATTTTTCAAGCCAGGGAATAAAATACCGATGCAGGCACATGAATACGGAAACTGGATTTCCCGGAAAGGCAAAAACCAATTTATCACTCAGGGTTTTGCCAAACCAAAATGGCTTTCCAGGGCGTTGCTGAATTTTATGGAACAGCTTTTCGGTAGCAAGTTCGGCTAAAGCCTGAGGCACGAAATCGAATTTGCCCATCGAAACACCACCACTGATCAGTAGCACATCGTATTGGGTTATGCACTGCTCTAGCTCTTTTTTTATTTCATCGAAGTTGTCGTTCAGATGGAGCAAGTCGGAATCGATGTTAAATCTCTTCAGTAATGCTTTGGTTGTAATCCCGTTTGAACGGCGCAATTGGAAATCATTTGGTATGGCTTCTGGGCTTATCATTTCGTCGCCAGTAGAAATGACAACGATTTTAGGGTTTCTCCTCACCAATAATTTGGTTTTGCCCACTGAGGCTGCAATGCCCAATACAGCAGGCGTAATTTTTTGTCCAGAATTTATTAGGATTTCGCCCTGTTTTTTATCTTTTCCTTTTCGGTGTATGTTCTGGCCTTTTTTGATGGTATGAAGGTCGATGGATATACAGGCATTTCCGTTTGCTATTTTCAGGTCCTCATAGCGTACCACGGTATCAATAGCTGAATCTAGAGCTGCCCCCGTCATAATTTCCACACATTCCAGATCCGTATCTATAGTTACGGGCTTTTCTCCAGCCGCTTGAGTTGCTTTAATCTTAAAATTACAAATCCCTTTTTCTATTGCTGCAAAACGCAATGCAATTCCGTCAACGGTTGGTCGATCAAAAGGGGGTAGGTCGCGGTCGGCGATAAGATTTTCGGCCAAAATTCTGTCTAAAGCATTTTCATAAAAAAGCTCCTCTGTTCCAAAGTCCTTGTATTGCGACAAGATGATTTTTTCTGCTTCTTCTACAGTAACCATTCCCATTATCCCCCAATAGTTGCCATTGATTCGTGAATGAAATTTGTATTGTGATTTGATTTTTCTGCTTCCCAGCCATCTTTTGGCCTCTTCTGAACGGCGTTTAAAATAATTCCCTTCAGTTCTTCGTCCGATTTTCTGGCCCTGAGCGCATCTTTCAAGTTGATTCCGGTTGCTTCGTATAAGCATGTTCTTAGCGTTCCGTCGGGAGTAATCCTCAGTCGATTGCAGGTTCCGCAAAACGAGCGCGTGTAAGCGGCAACAATTCCGATGTTTCCCGTAAATCCAGGAATGTGGTAATTGTAGGAGGTAGAATATTTGGAATCCTGGATTTTAGCGATATCAGGAAACTCTTTTTTGATATGATTCAGTATTTGANNAGCAAATCTTCTATGTTCTTTCCATCCATTACGACACAGTTGATTTTAGCTTTGATGCCGCATTCCAGCAAGCTATAAATCGTATCGATTACTTTCTCAAGGCCGTTGCGCCTCGTAATCTGGAAGAACCGATTTTTATCCAAAGTGTCTAAGCTGATATTAACCGATCGGACGCCAATATTTTTCAGTTCGGAGATATGAGGCTGGGTAAGCAAGCCATTGGTGGTAATGGTAAGCTCACTAAGGTTTTCAAGTTTTGAAATGTTTTCGAGCAAAGGCATTAAATCCTTTCTTAGAAAAGGCTCGCCACCAGTAATGCGGATTTTATTGATGCCTAATTCAGTAAAAATAGAGCAGATTTTTAGTAATTCCCAATCGGTCATCAAATCTTTGCGCTTGATCCAGTCGAGACCTTTTTCAGGCATGCAGTAGGTACACCTCAAGTTGCAATGGTCGGTAACTGCTATTCTAAGGTAATTTATTGGCCTGCCAAATTGATCGTTGAGCATTGCTGTTTAAAGGAATTGATGTTGGGGTAAATCCTTGTTATAAATATATGGATTAATTAATAAAGTGTCCATCTATTGGGTGTTAAATATGAGGGCAGTTATTGAAGTAAAAGTTTTGGCAATGCCCAGCAGGCTAACAATCCTTTGGTGTATGGATGTTGGGAATTTTTGAACAATTGCTGCGCTGTTTTCTGACGGAATTGTGAGCAAGCTCAAACTCTGCCCAAATGCCGGCACGGTCGTAAAATTCGGCGGCAGTTTCTTCCTTGCGTTGGTAACGGCTTTTTTGCTCCCAGAGCTCTTGCAGATGTGGGGGCAGTTCTTCAAACTTTTCTTTTTGCGGAACGGTTTCAATATCTATTACAAAAACGTTGTTCAGTTTGATGTTTTGGAGCATAGCGATGGCAATTGGTATAGCTACGCCAAGTTAGGAAAATTTTAAATTGTTTTATTGTTGTTTAACGGTCAATAGTTGATAGTCCATAGTTAATGGCCTAGGTGTATATGCCATAGTTCGGGAAACTTCGGACATCCGACATCGGACATCCGACTTTTAACCCCTGTAAGTTATATAATACGATATTTCATCCTGAACTTGCCGTCTGTGATGCTTTTTTTCGAGCCATCGGCATAGCTAACGGTGTTTAACTCAAAAGTGCCCTCTACAATGTTGTCTTTGTGGGAAGTGATTTTTACATTTCCCGTACCAGTGCTATAAATAGGGTTGCTGGCTCCATAATCAACCACTTCGCCACCAGCCGACCATTTGGCCGACCCGAGCGTGTAATAAGCTCCGGGTCCGTTTTTGCTGGCTTCGAGCAGATAGGTTTTAACATCAACTGGCCCAAGCCTAAGAAATATTTCCCCTTCATTTACATCTTTAGTGTTTTTCTTTCCTCTTAGTACCAAAGTTCCCGTGTGGATATAGGCTTCTGTACCAAATTGAGCGGCATTTGTACACTCGCAACTATACATATCGGCCTTAAATTCTACACCATCAATTTTGGCAGTAAAATAAAATTCGTTGTTTGTGCCGTTTTTATCCTTTTCATCATTATTGTTGTTTTTGTCTTTTTTGCAAGCGACAAGTAATACCATACAAGTCATCATGCCTAATAATAGTTTTTTCATCTATTTATATTTTAGTGTATTGTTGTATTTTTTTCTATCCCTTTGCTTTTTGAAATAATTACTATTTGCTTTTATAACAATTAGGATTGTTTCGTTTTTTATAAAGGGTAATCTCGTAACCATAATCTTGGTTCATTTCCCTAACGGCTATTAAGACAACCCTTAGGTAGTTTTCTTTTATCAGGTTTATTGTACCTTTCCAGTTTTTGTATTGTTCTTTCAGGTTTTTGTCCAAATTTAGGGTAAAGGTTTTACCGTCTTCGTTAAGGGTGTATGTGCCGTCGCCCAAACTGGTGATGGAGAGTGTTCCATCGGTTCTAAATTCTATATAGTCGTTTTCATTAAAACAACTGCTAGTGCCAACGTTGTGTAGGTTGTCCACGTAGTCGTAGTACCATTTGCCCGATGTAAGCAGTTCGCCGTCTTTTTTTGCCTTGTCCTTTTTGCAGGAATTTAGGGTAATGGCACTGATAAATAGGATAATTAGGGTTAAATTCTTTTTCATTGTTTTATTGGTTAATTAGTCATTGGTTGAATTGGTCATTTGTGTGCCGATAACTGTAAACTGATAACTGTCCACTGAAAACTATTTCCCCAATTTCATTCCTACTCTTAGTTCGACAAAAAATCGGTTAAGAGAAGCCTTGTTCCTGTCTGTATATTCACCCATAATAGCCTGCAAATCTGCCTGAGAATAATTGGTGGCATAGCTGGCCTGAACCATGTTGTTTATCCCTTCATACATCCCGGTACCTTTTAGCAGTTCCATTTCGTAACCTATTTTGGGGCTAAAGAAAAACTTGTCTTTAAAATTGAATTTCGGGGATAAACCTATGTTAAAAAACATTGGTGCATCTGAGGAAGCTAAAAAATACTTATTTGTAGTTCGTCTTTCATTGCTAAACTCGCCGCCTTCGGGACGCCATGCAAATTTTCGGCTTCCGGCACTCAAGGCCGAAAATAGCCACGTATCGTATCCTTTTATCTTAAATACCTTACGGCTTGCACCCACGCCTATAATGCCGTGCGATATTTTGTACTGTGACTTTTGTATTCCACCGGGAAGTGTATAGGCATCTATATTATTTTTTCCGAAATTGGTTTTGTTGGTATATTTCTGCCAGTAAATCTCAAAAGTCCATTCGCTGCCAAATTCCAGTTCGGCAAAAAGCCCCATACCTATGGCCGGGCCAAAGTTTAGAGCATCGTTTCCGGTGTGCCCTTGTACTTCATTCTTCATGTCTAAATAACTACCATATCTGCCTGTGCCAAAATAAGTAGGTATGCTAAGGCCAAAATTGAATTTTTTCTTTGTTTGTGCATAGGCCGTATTGGTTAGGCAAAATGTTGCAGCTGCGATATAAAAAAGTTTGTTGATTTTTTTCATGATTAATCGTTTTTATAGCTGTTAGTTGTTTTCCTTAATATAGCTGATGAGGTAATTGTTGTATTTATCCAAAGCATCGAGTACGGCTTTTTTATAGGCTTGTGGGTTGGCTTTTATGGTAAAGGTGGCTTCTAAAACTCCTTTGCCGCCACCTGCCGCTCTTCCCCCAGAAAGTATGCCCACCACATCGGCAGCAAGTCTGCTCTGAAATTTTTCGGGTATTCCCTTTGCCGATTCTACATCGTTGGCGTATTTCACATCGGACGTGAGCATAAAACCATTGCTAAAACTGGCATTGCAATAGCTCCAGTTGCCACCCACAAATTTGGCATAGGTGCCATCGCCTTTAAATGCCTTGCCCAGAGATGCCGAAGTAATGCCCTCTATACGGATAACGGGGCGAGCATCGGTCTCAAATTTATCGGTACGGTCGCTTCTTCCCATTAAGGTGAAACTCGATACGCCTTGACTGATATTTTGCATAATGTCCAGAAAATCGACAGTAACGAATACCATACCCACAGGTATCTTTAGGTCGTTGCCCAAAGAGGAATGGGCACCCATCATGCCAGTTGGATATTCTATATAAGGCATATTGTTGGCAGTAAAAATTTTTGAAACTCCCCAGTTTCTATTTTCGGTTTCGCGTTTGCGGTCTTTGTTGTTTTCTACCAGTTTTTGATACGATTTGTGGTCTTTGTAAGATTCGTTGAGCGAAAAACCGTTTGCCGCAAACTTTGCCGCCAAATTTTTATAGTACTCATCTGTAATTTCTTGTAACAGTGCATCGTCAATACCTTCCAAAAATCCCCAAGTTACCACATTGCCCACTTTGCGTTTTTCCTGCTCCTGACGGGTAGCCAGTTTAAATTGTAGGTTTACGCTGGTCAAGGCCACTTCTTTTGCATTTTTAAAAGGTGCTCGGTGCGTACCTTTTGGCGCAAATGCCTTTTTCAGCTCTTTCTCATCAATTTGCTGTGCGGAGGTATTTAAGACGTAACCTGTCAGTAATAATACCGCAAATGGCTTTAAGATGTGTTTAATGTTCATGATTTTCTGTTTTTTTTGCGGTAAAGTTCACCTAAACGGCAAGAGTTGACAATACGATAAATTGCGTATGGGAGGTAATGCCGCAGCATCCCGTTTATCTCTATATTTGTGATATGACTAAATGCGCAAATGTCTTTTTATTAATGCTTTTTTCATTAACGTTCTCTTCGCTGTTGGGCGTGGCGCAGGAGTTGCAGCAAGAGACCGACCGCATTTTGCAGTCCTCCTTGTCCGAAAAGCATAAAATAGACAGCCTTTACGACTTAGGGCTTCGATATTATTATAGGGATTATGCATGGGGCGCTCGTATTGGCGATACTGTTCTAGCACGTGCTAATCGCAATAATTACGCATTGGGCAAAGGCAAAGCCCATATTCTACTGGCATTGGTAACCGAGGGAAAGGGCGATTTACAGGCCGCCAATAAACATACCGAAGCGGCATTAGCCAATATCCCAGCAAAGCCACAAAGCACGGAACTGGCTGTGGCATGGTTTAACAGGGGAAATTATCTTCGCCGAAAAAAGCGGGACAAAGAAGCAACAGATGCTATTTTTAAGAGTTTGCGCATAGCCGAAGCCATTGATAACAAACGTATGCAGGCCTCTTGTTATAACTTTTTGGGTATTATGAACGTGGGCAGGGAGCAATACAATAAGGCTTTGGACTATTACCAAAAAACGTTGGATATTGCTTTGGCAATTGGCGATAAGGGGCGGGCGCAACGCACTTATACCAATAAGGGCATTGTATATATGCGACAGGGAAAGTACAAGGAGTCTATCCGCTCTCATGAGGAAGCGTTGCGCTTGATTATTGAGTTGAAAGATGAAAGAGATGAGGCCTTTGTGTACAACGATTTGGGGTCTGTTTATATGGAAAGCGGTTATGATATCCCTAAAGCTATCAACTATTTAAAAAAATCTATCGAGATACGGGAGCGATTGAATGAAAAAAGCGAAATTTCCTATACCTATAACTTCTTGGGACGGGCTTATAAAAAGGCTGGCAATGAGCAAGAAGCTATAAAATGGCTTAAAAAATCCCTTGCAGTGGCGCAGGAAATCGATAACCCCAAACAACATTACGAGGCGCTCGACGAGCTTTCTTTTGCATATGAATATTTTCACAGATACGAATCGGCCTATCGCTATTTGCGCCAATACAATGTTTTTCGCGATTCGGTGCGCAAGGTAGAACAGGTTGATGCTATTGCCGAACTTACCCTTCAGTACGAAGCGGAAAAAAAGGAGCAGAAAATAAAATTGCTCACCCAAAAGAATGAAATCCAACAGTTAGACCTCCGCCAGCGTAACCTCTATCTAATTATTGCAGGCTTATTTGTAATTGGAGCGGTAGCTACCCTTTGGTTAATGTACCGCAATAAAAAAATTAAGGAACAACAACTGAAAAAGGAGGCGGAAATGCAGGCCGAACTGTTACGCCTGGAAGCCCAAAATGCTTTGCAGAACGATAGAGTGCGCATTTCGAGAGATTTGCATGATAACATTGGCTCGTACCTTACCTATCTTAATACCACTATCGACAGTATGAGCCAAGACGAGGTTGCAAATACCAAATTTGATACGCTGAAAGACCTTACATCGGAAACTATTAATGAACTTAGGCGAACGGTTTGGCTCATCAATAAACCAACCGTAATGTTGGAAGAATGGGTAATTAAATTAAAAGAGTATTTTAAGAACATTCCGCATTTAGCGGTTAATGTTCAATTGGATAACCCTTTGCAGCAACTCACTTCACTAAAGGCCACTACACTGTTTAGGGTAGTGCAAGAGGCTGTTACCAATGCCGTAAAATATGCCGGAGCGGATAACATAACCATCTCGATAAAACAGTACCAACAAAAATTGGAATTAGCGATAACCGACAATGGTAAAGGATTTAATATAAACGAAGTTAATAAAGGTTTTGGTTTAGAGAACATGCAACAGCGTATGCAGGAACTTAACGGAACTATAGAAATTTTGAGTAGTGTGGG
>DDEP01000173.1:5633-5866 GCA_002336465.1 Pedobacter sp. UBA1951 | reverse complement strand
ACGGCCTCAAAACGTTGCCAAGTTTTTACGCTACCTGTCCAACCGAATGAGAAAATAGTATAGATTTTTTTACGTAAGCCTGTTGCTCTATCTCTGATTGTTGCGATATCTGGCAATAAACCTGTGTACCAGAATAATAATGATACAGAGAAATAAGTTGAGATCGCAAACATATCCCACACCAATGGAGAGTTAAAGTTAACCCATAAAGATCCGAACTGGTTTGGCAATGG
>DDEP01000173.1:0-5625 GCA_002336465.1 Pedobacter sp. UBA1951 | reverse complement strand
TGGAGTTACGCCAGTTCTGACGGAAAAGTAATAATACCGCAGAAATCAGCGTTCCGGCGTGACCGATACCTACCCACCACACGAAACCGGTGATATCCCAAGCCCAACCTACTGTTTTATTTAAACCCCAAGCACCAATACCGGTCCAGAAAGTATAACTAACAGCAAACACCCAAAGTGAAGCACCACAAAGCGAAACGATGAAACCAATCCACCATGCTCTGTTAGGTTTATTCTCTACTGGCAACAAAATCTCATCCGTAATTTGCGCATACGTGATATTCTTGCCGGTAATTAATGGTTCTCTTAAAATTGATTCGTTATGTCCTGACATAATAATTTATACTCTAAATACAGCTGTTAAGCGTGCACTTCTTTTGTTTCTGAATCGATATTTCTAATTTTTGTCATGTAGCCAATTCCTGGTTCTACATTGATTTCCTCTAAAACATAGTATGTACGTTCACTGCGTAATGCTTTCGATACTTCTGAGTTAGGATCGTTCTTATCTCCGAAGATGATTGCATTTGCCGAACAAGCTTGTTGACAAGCCATTTTAATATCACCATCTTTTAGTGCACGTTTCTCCATTTTTGCAGCTAATTTACCTGCTTGGATACGCTGAATACACATTGAGCATTTCTCCATAACACCTCTTGAACGAGTAGTTACATCAGGATTTAACACTAACTGTGTAAATTCATTATTTAAATAATTATCGAAACGAGAGTCGTTCCAGTAGTTAAACCAGTTAAAACGACGCACTTTGTATGGACAGTTGTTTGCACAATAACGGGTACCTACGCAACGGTTATAAGCCATATGGTTTAAACCATCTGATGAGTGTACAGTTGCTAATACCGGACATACAGTTTCACATGGTGCATGATCACAGTGTTGACATAACATTGGTTGGTGTACCACAGATACATTATCCAAGTTATCCATTTTAGCAATCTCTGCCTCCTTACTTACGTCATGGCCTGTTTTCTCATCATTAAAGCTGTAATAACGGTCAATACGCAACCAGTGCATCTCTCTACGACGACGAACTTCGTCTTTACCTACAACAGGGATATTGTTTTCTACGTTACAAGCAACAATACAAGAACCACAACCAGTACAAGCATTTAAATCAATTGCCATTACCCAGTTGTTGCCCAATGGCTCATAATTATCAGTAGTCCACAGGTCATAAACTTTATGTTTGTGGTGATTACCTGAACCTGCTGCTGGATCTTTTTGATAGTCTTTGAAAGAAGCTTCGCGAATTACGTTTCTTCCTTCAAAAGAGTAGTGTGTTTGGGTTTGTGCCAACTCTTCTCTGCCACCTGCCGAAGCTAAAGTAGCCGTAGTAGCATATTGTAAGGTTCCGTTTGTAAAACTTACAAATGGATAAGCATTTTTACCTACATTATTACCTGCTTTACCAGTTTTGGTTCGGCCATAACCTAAAGCTATAGCTGCAGTTCCCATAGCCTGTCCAGGTTGGATCAATACCGGAAGAATAACTTCGTATCCGTTTGCTCCTTTAACAGAAACTAAATCAAACTCTTTGTAGCCTAATTTATCTGCCTGTTTAGGAGATAAAGCCAAGTAGTTATCCCAAGTTACTTTAGATACTGGATCTGGCAATTCTTGTAAGAAAGCATTGTTAGCCAATTTACCATCACGCATTGGTATATTTTCGTAAACCAATAACTCGATATCTTTTTGTAAAGCTTTACTGCTTGCAGCAATAGAAGAAACTACTGCATCTAAAGCTAAACTAAAGCCATAAGAAGAAGCCGTTTTAGGAGCTTTGGTTACCAATCCATCTTGCAATAGATCATTCCATGATTTACCTGTTCCCGGTAAAATATTTTTCTCCCAGTTGCTACGTACATACTGGTAGTAATCTTGTACCGGAGCATCAGACCAAGTTAATAAGCTTTGCTCTGCTTGACGTGAATTGAATACCGGATTGATGGTTGGTTGTACGATTGAGTAATAACCTTCGTAAGTATTGGCATCACCCCACGATTCTAAATAGTGAGGGGTAATCGCAACAACATCACAGTTTTCGGCCGTTTCATCTTCTCTATCTGCAAAAGAAACTTTTAAGCCAACTTTAGCTAAAGCCTCATTAAATGCCTTAGTATTAACAGCGTCATAAGAAGGATTTGCATCCATAAAGAATACAGCACCTACTTCCCCTCTGTTCATTTCATTGATCAACTCTGCAAACTCGGCATCATTACCTTCATAACGTTTGCAAGCGTTATCTATATCAATAGTAGTACCATAGCTACCTATAGCAACGTTAATGGCATTTACTAATGTTTGTGTAGAAACATCATTAGAACCGCAAACTACAACTGCTTTACCTTTGTTCTGGGTAAGCTCTTTAGCAACCAATTTAATGGCTTTATCTGCTGTAGTATTGTTTGGCAAACCTGCACTTGGTAAATTGTTTCCTGTAATTGCGTTATAAAGCGCAATTAAAGCAGGTCCTTGCTCTGATAATTTAACCGTAACACGCGTATCGGCGTTGGTACCTGTTAAACTCATACCAGTTTCGAACTGGAAATGACGAGACATTTTACCTTTTTCTAAAGACTTATAATTTCTGTTAGAAATATACTGTGCAGTAAATTCTTCGCCACTGATCCAAGTCCCTAAGAAATCAGCAGCAAAACTTACGATAAGATCTGCTTTATCAAAGTTATATTTAGGCAATACAGCTTTACCAAAGCTATTTTCGTTTGCTTTAATAATACCTGTATATGAAACTGGATCGTATTGTATATGTTTTGCAGTTGGATATTTAGCTGCAAAATCAGCGATTACAGATTTAGCCGAAGGACTGTTTAAACTTGAAGATACGATACGGATTTTTTTACCTGCAGCCTGTACCTTGTTCAGTTCACCTTTAACATAATCATCCAGCTTAGCCCAAGTTGTATCTTCTTTCTTTAAAAGAGGATTTTTCAGCTTAGAAACATCATACAAATCTAAAACTGAAGCTTGTGCTTGTGCATCTGTACCACAATTAAAGGTACCCGCTTTAGGGTTCGCTTCAATTTTAATAGGACGCCCAACTACGGTTTTAACTAAAACGCTGTTACCTTTAAAGGTAGAAACATAATAGTTCGGGATACCCGGCACAACCTCTTCCGGTCTAATTAAGTAAGGAATTGATTTATGTACCGGTGCTTTTTGACAGGCAGCCAAAGTTACAGCACCTAAACCAAAGCCTAACGCCTTTAAAAAGTCGCGACGTGGGGTTACCGTACTTAGTCCTGCTTCACTTAAAACATCTTCTATTGGAAGCGGCTCAGCAAATTCATTCTTGTTATTTTCAAGAAACTCTGGAGTTTTATTTAACTCCTCTAAGCCTTTCCAGTATTTCTTATTGCTTTCCATTTAAGCTATATTACTGTTTATCGAACGTTCTTAACTAAACTCTTTATTAATAGTGACACTTACCACACTCTAAACCACCTAACATTGCTGGGGTAATTTTCTCACCTTTTTTGATTTTTTCGTGAGCAGCAATTACGTTAGCATAAAATGCATCGTTTTTCTTGTTAGAAATATCAGCTTCTTTGTGGCAGTTGATACACCATTTCATGGTTAATGGAGAATATTGATAAATCTCTTCCATTGTGTTAACCGGACCGTGACAAGCAAAACATACAGGATCTGTAGGTTTTAAGCCTTTTTCTTTACGTATAGCCTCTTCTCCAACTACAACGTGTTGCGAGTGGTTGAAATAAGCAAAATCTGGCAAGTTGTGAACACGAACCCACTCAATTGGTTTCTCTTTAGTCTTGTCATAAGTCTGCTTATCGGCATCATATCCTAAAGCATTATAGATTTTCTGGATTTCTGGAGAAATCTGTCCATCTTCAGTTCTAGCCTGAACGTTTTTATGACAGTTCATACAAACGTTTAAAGATGGGATAGTAGCATTTTTAGATTTAAACGCACCTGAGTGACAGTATTGACAGTCAATCTGGTTGATACCTGCGTGCAATTCGTGAGAGAATTTAATTGGCTGTGTTGGTTGGTAACCAGTATGAACACCAGTATCCCACATGCCCATCCAACCGAATGAACCTAAAACGATCACAAGGCACAATACGGTAAAGAAAACAAATTTCTTGTTTTTGAACAGACCTTTAACACCTGTTACTAAAGATACGTTTTCTTCTTCAGCAACCTCAATACCTTGTTTCTCAAGAATTAAGCGCTCTAAAACTTTAATTGCTCTTCCTAATACAACTAATACAACTATTGACAGAACAATAATAGCGATGATACCCACGATAGAAAGGCCCGAAGCACCTTCATCTTTTACAGCAGCACCACCAGCAGCAGCTTCTTTCTTAGGTTCACCTACTTTAGCATAAGCAATGATGCTCTTAATTTGATCATCACTTAAGTTAGGGAAAGTGGTCATCTCAGAAGGAGAAAATTTTGCTGCTTCTATAGCTTGTTTGTTACCCGAAGCTCTTAATGATACGTTGTCTCTAATCCACGCAATTAAGAAAGCTTCATCTAGTTCATTAACTTTTGGCGTTAAAGCCGGACCTGTTAAATCATGATCTAACGCGTGACAAGATTTACATTTTGCTGTAAATAATGTCTTACCCTCCGCTACATCCTGCGCTTTTGATACAGTTACAATAAAAAAAGATAGCGCCGCCAAGATCATGGCCGACTTTCTAAACTTTTTAAATCCTAATGAGATATTTCTCATAATGAGTATTTTATGCTATAATTTGAAATAATTTTTTTATTCTGAACGGTTTTCCATCGGTTTACCACTCAAAAATATTTGGACAAAAGTAATCTTTATTAAGTTATCAATGACACATTAATGACAGTGAAATACAATTTATAATCATTCTAAATTAATTAGAATTGTTAGCTTTAAAGGTATCTAAGCATTATTTCAGCCCAACAATTACCCGTTATTTTCTAGCTATTACCAAATAAAGGTTTTGATATCTTGATTATTGTTTCAATATCCATGCAAAAATCAAAGGAGCCACAATCGTAGCATCTGATTCTACAATAAACTTAGGTGTATTAATATCTAATTTACCCCATGTAATCTTCTCATTAGGCACAGCCCCTGAGTATGAACCATATGAAGTAGTAGAGTCTGATATTTGGCAGAAATAACTCCAGAAAGGAATATTCTCCATTTCCATATCTTGATAAAGCATCGGTACCACGCATATAGGGAAATCACCCGCAATACCTCCACCTATTTGGAAGAAACCTATGCCTTTACCTTCTGAGTTTTTTACGTACCAATCTGCAAGGTATCCCATGTATTCTATACCACTTTTCATGGTAGTAGCTTTAAGCTCTCCTTTGATTACGTAAGAAGCAAAAATGTTACCCATAGTTGAGTCTTCCCAACCCGGAACCACTATCGGAAGATTTTTCTCTGCCGCAGCCAGCATCCATGAGTTTTTAGGATCAATTTCATAATATTGCTCTAAAACTCCACTCAAAAGCATTTTATACATGTATTCATGTGGAAAATAACGCTCACCTTTATCATTTGCATCTTTCCAAATTGCATGAATGTGTTTTTGTAAACGACGGAAAGCTTCTTCTTCAGGAATA
>DDEP01000107.1 GCA_002336465.1 Pedobacter sp. UBA1951 | reverse complement strand
AATTCATTTACTACTTAGCTTTTTGCTTCAAATCAGCATCTTAATTAAAAGACAAATAGACTCTGAAACAAGTTCAGAGTGACGAATTGCTTTATGAGATGGCGCTAAATAAAAGACGTAATGCTCCTCCCTCCGCGTCATGCTGAACTCGTTTCAGCATCTTTCCTGAAGAATATAGAATCCGAAATAAATTTACCTCCTAGCTTTACGCTTCGCTCCAAGTCAGGGCTGCGCACTGTTTTATAAGGCTTAGCGTAACGAGGCAAATAGAATTTTAAAAAGCTTCTTAAACATTTTTTGTTTCTCATTGTTCGTATGGTATATGAACATTGAACTC
This sequence comes from Pedobacter sp. UBA1951, assembly GCA_002336465.1. Lineage (GTDB taxonomy): Bacteria > Bacteroidota > Bacteroidia > Sphingobacteriales > Sphingobacteriaceae > Pedobacter. The sequence continues at coordinate 5,231 of DDEP01000107.1, read as the reverse complement.
AGAAAACTAACTATCGATGATTATGATGGGCTCCGCGAATCGATGCAGGAAGCCTACCACGACAGTGGAAACGGTTACTGGCCCAAATCCAATATTCAAAAATTACTTCGCTTATTTCCAGAAGGACAAATCTGTATTACTGTTGACGATAAAGTAGTAGCTTGTGCGCTCAGCATTATTGTTGATTATGATGTATTTGGGGATAACCATACTTATGAGCAGATAACAGGCAAATATTCTTTTTCAACCCATACCTCAAAAGGTAATGTGCTATACGGAATAGAAGTTTTTGTGCATCCCGAATATCGTGGTTTACGATTAGCCAGACGCTTATACGAGGCACGTAAAGAACTATGCGAATCGCTTAACCTCGAAAGCATTATTGCTGGCGGTCGTATTCCGGGTTATCATGAGCATGCCAAAGAGCTTACACCTAGGCAATACATCGATAAAGTGAAGATTAAAGAGTTATACGATCCTACATTAACTTTTCAATTGTCTAATGATTTTCACGTTCGTAAAATCCTGAAAAACTATTTACCCGGTGATCTTGAATCTAAAGAATATGCTACGCTGCTCGAGTGGAACAATATTTATTACCAAGACGATGTGAGTGCAAGATCTGCAAAAATCATCAGATTAGGTTTGGTGCAGTGGCAAATGAGGGTATTCAACAACATCGATGCTTTTTATGAGCAGGTTGAATTTTTTGTAGATGCCGTAAGCGGGTACCAGTCTGATTTCATTGTATTTCCAGAATTTTTCAATACGCCGCTCCTACAGCCCTATAATCATTTACCAGAGAAAGAAGCCATGGAGAAGCTGGCTGATTTTACAGCAGAAATTGTAGAGAAGATACAGCAATTTGCCGTTTCTTATAATGTAAACATCATTAGCGGTAGCATGCCAGTAATAGACGATGGCAAATTATATAACGCTACTTATTTATGCCATAGAAATGGCTTAACAGAAGATTACCGTAAGATACACATTACACCTAACGAGCAGAAATATTACGGCATGAGTGGAGGTGACCAAATAGGTGTGTTTGATACCGATTGTGGTAAAGTAGGTATCTTAATTTGTTATGATGTAGAATTTCCAGAATTGAGCAGGATTTATGCAGATCAAGGTATGCAAATCTTATTTGTACCATTTTTAACCGATACACAAAATGGTTATACCCGTGTAAGACATTGTGCACAAGCCAGAGCAATTGAAAATGAATGTTATGTAGCCATAGCCGGTTGTGTAGGTAACTTGCCCAAAGTAAATAACATGGATATACAGTTTGCGCAATCGGCTGTTTTTACCCCATCTGATTTTGCTTTCCCAACAAATGCAGTTAAGGCCGAAACCACCCCAAATACAGAAATGATGTTAGTAGTAGATGTAGATTTACATTTATTGGATGAATTGCACCACTTCGGTACGGTAAAAACACTTAAAGACAGACGTCAAGATCTTTACCAAGTAAAATATCTGAAATAAGACTTATTTCATGTTAGTGTCCCTGAAGAAAAGAAACCAGATAGCCAACAATATAATTACCACAATAGGTATAATCCATTTCATGGCCTGCCCTGCTCCTTCGGTATCAGGTTCGTTTACGGTAGGTGCTGGAGCTGGATTATCCTTATGAGCTTCGTAATTGGTCTCAACATGGTCTTTTTTTCTTTTCTCATTTTGTTCTTGGTTTTCCACGATTACCTCCATTTTTAATTAGTACCCTAATTTAAACAGATGATCCTGTTAAATAGTTTTTCTTAAAACAAAGCGTTAATAGGAAAGCTACCAAATCAGTTTTCCAAATGCTTTTGGTAGCTCTAAAACTTTATAAAGAAATTATGCCTATTTCAGTTCTTTTGCCAGCTATATCTTCCCAACAGTAATAATGAAAGGTTTTATCATCGCTCATTACCACAAAAAGACCATGTTTAAAAGTTTAGTTGAGAGGTATATTCACCACATCTGATCCATCGCTTTGGGTAGCAGCTACATTTATGATTATTACCAATTTGTGTTGATGTGGATTTCCGGATTCGCCCTCTCTTGTAAATATTTGAAAACGATTAGTTTGCTGATCTGATACCAAGATATAACCCTTCTTATCGCTTGTTTTCAAGATGTACAAACGATTAAAATTCAAGCTTTAAAAACTTCAACAAAGTTGAAGAATCCTTTCGCTTATCCCGATTAAAAAATCATTATCAAATCATTAAAAAATAAACCTTATGCTGCTTTGGCTAATCTATGCCGAAGCTATCGGCACAAAAAATTATCTTTGTACAAAATATGTTCAACAAGGCAGCCACATACAGCGAGATGATTAAAAACGAGGCATTACGTCTGGGTTTTATGGCTTGTGGTATATCAAAAGCAACGTTTTTAGAAGAAGAAGCTCCTCGTCTCGAAAAATGGTTAAAAAACAACCACCATGGCGAGATGGCCTACATGGAAAACCATTTTGATAAACGCCTTGACCCTCGTTTACTGGTTGAAGGTGCAAAATCTGTGGTATCTCTTACCCTGAACTATTTTACCGACTTAAAACAACAGGATACAACTGCTCCTAAAATTTCTAAATATGCTTACGGAACAGATTACCATAGTGTTATTAAAGATAAGCTTCAGGCATTAATGGCTTTTATCCGCGAAAACATTGGAGAAGTGGGCGGACGTTGCTTTGTAGACTCGGCACCTGTACTAGATAAAGCATGGGCAAAGAAATCGGGTTTGGGCTGGGTTGGTAAAAATGCCAATCTCATCAGCAAGCAGGTTGGCTCTTTCTTTTTTTTGGCAGAGCTTATTATAGATCTTGAACTGGCATACGATAATCCTTTTCCTACAGATCACTGCGGTTCATGTACACGCTGTATAGATGCCTGCCCAACAAATGCCATTGTAGCACCATATACTATTGATGGAAGCCGTTGCATATCTTATTTGACCATAGAACTTAAAAACGAGATACCTCAGGAATTTAAGGGCAAAATGGACAATTGGATGTTTGGCTGTGATGTATGCCAAGATGTGTGCCCTTGGAATAGGTTCTCAACCCCACACCACGAAGATCAATTTAAGCCTAAAGAAGAACTGTTAGAGTTCAACAAAACAGAACTTGTTGAAATGACCGATGAGGTTTTTAAACGCGTTTTCAGGAATTCTCCCGTAAAGCGTACCAAGTTTAGCGGACTTAAACGAAACATTGATTTCTTACAGTCATCAATCATCGAAAAATGAAGAAGTTTTTATTCACATTATTTATATTAATAAATTTATATTCAGTAAGCTATAGTCAACAACTAAAGTTAAAGAAGAGTAGAAATTCTATTGGTGCAAGTGTTTTTTCAGAACAAATTGCAGATAGTACGCTTTCTTTATTTGATCGTGAAGAAACCATTTATAAAGAAATAACCAAAGGAAATATACCCGACTACTTAAGAAAGTTGGTAAAAATCAGCATTACAGATACCATAGCAAATAAGCCTTATACTTTAGTGATTTTTGTTCTGCCAGATTACCTGTCAATAGGCACTAACCAAGATTATTTATATATGCCTGTAACCCCTATTTTAGCCCAAAAAATTGCAGAACTTACCCATTGTAGTCTTCCCACAAAAAAACTCGTTGATATCATTTATCAGCATGCAAAAATCAGGTTAGAACCACAGCCTATTCCACCCACAAAAGCCATGACCACTGTTCCAGTTTTTGAGAAACATAATCTCTTGGTTCAAGATCAATTATCTAATCTCAATCGTACACATTTAAACAGCTTACTCGTTGCTGGGAATAAAAAAGATATCATCCTTTCTAACAAGATATATGGTGAGAACAGCGCTAAGGTAGTTATATACGGCTGGCATAAAACCGATGGCAAACCTATACAGCCCGTTTACAACAAACACAGCAATACTTGGGCCGATTATAGCCACGGATTGCGTCTAGTACAAAACAGAGTTTACCTAAATGGTAAGCGCACTACACTGCAAAAAATACTGGCACACCCTGTATTGAACAAACTGATCAGCGATGAAGGTTCGATTGAAAAACCTTTTTATCCAATTTTTAAAATATATTAGCGTTTAATGAATAAATGAGATCTGTAATTATCAAACCTAAACATGAAATACTGAAAGAATATGTTCAGTATTTTATCTTTTTTAAAAAGACAGATAATCAATTGCTCAATTATACCACTTTCCCTAACAACAACTTATGCTTGGCTATCTATAAACAAAATGAAATAAATTACACTAATACTCCTGAAATCAATAACTGCACAATCTCAAAAGGGAACCATTTATTTCCATGTCGTTTTTATGGGTTTCATAAAATGCCTTTTAACGTACAGATTGATACTGCATTAGATCAAATCTGCATTGTTTTTTATCCTTCTGCCGTAAGGGCCTTTACTTTTGCCCATTTTAGTGATTTGATGAACCCTGTGCTTACCTTAGAAGACATTTTTACCGCTAAGAGTACTTTTTCTTTTGAGCAGATTTTTGAACAGGATGACTTATTTGCAAGAGCTGAGCAATTAGAGCATATACTGCTTAAAAACCTAAAAAATGACATTCCAGATAAGTTAAAAGAAGCTCTTTATATCATATCAACAAGAAATTTTGCCGAAAATCTTAGTATAGAAAATCTATCTAAAAGACTCGAAATAAGTGATACTACTTTGTTTCGTTTATTTAAAAATCATTTGGGACAAAACCCAAAATCGTACCTGCAAACCATTCGATTCAGGAATGTGCTCAACCAAGTTTTAAATCTTAAAGGTTCATTAACCGAAATTGCCTACCATAACCAGTATTACGATCAGGCTCATTTTATTAAAGATTTCAAAACGTTATCGGGCCACGCACCTAAGCAATTGGCACATAAAATATCTGTTCAGCAAAATGATCTAGCATGGATTTACAATAAAAATCAGCTATGAATGATTTTTACAATTTTTGAGGTCTTTTCTACATTTTATTTGTATCTCAAAAATTGAAAGATGAATAGAAGTTTATTATTTGTTGCTGTATGCCTCTTAACAGCATGTTCTGTACATAAAAGTCAGAATAATCCTAAAAGCCAGCTTAAACCCATAGAAGGGGTACCTCAACTTAGTTATGAGCAAATGAAAGAAGACCATGATTCGCTAGTGTCTTATATCAAACAAGTAAGTCCTGTTATTTATTTTAATGAGCAAGTAAGAGGAATTAGCTTTAACCGTT
>DDEP01000057.1:7792-21885 GCA_002336465.1 Pedobacter sp. UBA1951 | reverse complement strand
CTACTACAATGGATAGTTTTTTGGTCATTGGGGTATTTTTTGTCGTTCTTCGTTTTACGTTGGTTGTTTTTTAGTCTAGTCTCTCCAACCAATTAGTCAATTCAACAATTAACCAGTTGATCAACTTATCAATTAACCTGATTTAAACAGCAACCACACCTTTTATATGTGGATGGGCATCGTAATTTAATAAGGTAAAATCTTCGTATTTAAATTCAAAAATATCCTTAACATCTGGGTTAAGCTGCATTTGCGGCAAAGGTTTGGGTTCGCGACTTAATTGCAGTTTAGCCTGTTCAATATGATTGTTGTACAAATGAGCATCGCCTAAAGTGTGTATAAAATCTCCGGGTTGCAGGTTACATACTTGTGCTACCATCATAGTTAACAAGGCATAAGAAGCGATATTGAAAGGTACGCCTAAAAAAATATCGGCACTACGTTGGTATAATTGACAGCTTAACTTGCCATCAGCTACATAAAATTGAAAGAAAGCATGGCAGGGTGGCAGAGCCATGTGCTCAATTTCGCCTACGTTCCAAGCCGAAACAATAATCCTTCTGCTATCAGGGTTATTTTTTATCATATTGATTACCTGTGTAATCTGGTCTATGTGCTTGCCATCAGGTGTAGGCCATGAACGCCATTGTGAGCCATATACTGGTCCTAAATTTCCGTTTTCATCAGCCCATTCGTCCCATATGCGTACACCATTTTCTTTTAGGTAATTGATATTGGTGTCGCCCTTTAAAAACCATATCAACTCATGTATGATTGATTTTAAGTGCAGTTTCTTTGTGGTCACAAGAGGAAATCCTTCTTGCAAGTCAAATCGCATCTGGTAACCAAATACACTGATGGTGCCCGTGCCGGTTCTATCGTGCTTTTGCGTTCCGTTGTCTAGCACATGCTGCATTAAATCTAAATATTGTTTCATGGTGAAGGTTTTATGAGAAACTCAGGATTTGTACAAAACTAATAAAATTACCCCGCTATCATTTAAGGTGGCTAAGTTGATTTTTCCACAATTAAGACCAACATAAAAATAATGGTGTTTAGACTTTACTTTAAACATCTTTTTTAACTTAGCAATCTAGATAATAACCATCATATGTTTATAAGAAAGCTTTTATTTACAGTAACCTTTAAGATGTTGGTCATAGGTGCCGCGGCACAAAGTTCAACAGCGCTTAAACTGAATGATGCTGCGATTGGGCTAACAAATCAAAAAGTGGTTTATGATCCTTCTTATTTTAAAATAACCTATCCAAATGGAGATGTGCCAGCAGATAAAGGTGTTTGTACAGATGTGGTTATACGTGCGTATAGAAAATTAGGTATAGATTTGCAGCGTTTGGTACATGAGGATATGGAAAAGAACTTTAATCTTTATCCAAACAAGTGGGGCTTGCGTAAAACCGATACCAATATAGATCACCGCAGGGTACCTAACTTGATGGTGTTTTTTGCTAGAAAGGGAGTAAAGAAACGCATATCGGATCAGGCAGCAGATTACTTGCCCGGCGATATTGTTTGCTGGGACTTAAATGGAAAGCAAAGCCATATTGGATTGGTGATCAATAAAAAATCTGCCGATGGCAAACGCTATTTAATTGTTCATAATATTGCCAACGGACAGGAAATTGCAGATTGCTTATTTTCATGGAAAATCATAGGTCATTACCAATATAAAATATAAACACTGTAAAGAAATCTAAAATCGTAAATCTAAAAAGATGTTAACTTTTGCGAACGCTAAAATCAATTTGGGGCTTTTTTTAACTGAAAAGAGAAATGACGGTTACCATAATTTGGAAACGGTTTTCTATCCTGTAAAGATTTATGATGTGATTGAGCTGATTGATGCAGATGAGACATCTTGTATAGTTAAAGGTATTGAAGTGCCGGGAGAAACAACAGATAACATTTGTCTCAGCGCTTTTAAAATGCTGCAAGCAGATTTTAATTTGCCAAATCAGCAGATTATTTTATTGAAGAATATACCCGTTGGTGCAGGTTTAGGAGGAGGATCGGCCGATGCTGCGTTTTTGATCAAACTGATCAATGATAAATTTAATTTGGGGATCAGTATACCTGAAATGGAAAATTACGCCCGTAAATTGGGAGCAGATTGCGCTTTTTTTATTCGCAACCAACCAGTTTATGCATTTGGAAAAGGTGATGAGTTTGAGGAAATTAAAGTTGATTTAAGTTCTTATTTCTTAGTGTTGGTAAAACCTCCTGTTCATGTATCAACTGCACAGGCTTATCGCAATATAAATGTAAAACAGCCATCGCAAAGCTTAAAAAAACTGATAGACTTGCCTTTACTAAAATGGCAAGAATTAATGTTAAATGACTTTGAACCCTCTGTTTTTACTGCATTTCCACAGATTGGCAAAATCAAGACAAAGCTATATGAAGCTGGAGCTCGATTTGCATTAATGAGTGGCAGTGGTTCATCAGTATTTGCCATTTTTGAACAACCTGTGAAATTACCCGAATTAGAAAAAGAGAATTTGGTTTTTTATAATATATAGAAACCTTAATTACCTTTTTGCAAGAAACGGTTTATCTCTTTTTCTAAATTACTCGAACCATCTTCATTCTTTCCAAAACCAGAGAAGTGAGATACGATTTTTCCATTAGGATCGATGAGCACAAAAGTAGGAAAGCCAGATACGCCGTATTTTAAGGTGATTTCGCTATCAGACCCTTTGCCATCCCATACGCAAAGCCATTTAGGTTTGTCTCTTTTTATGCCTTCCTGCATAACTGCTTTATTTTTTTCTGCATAAAAACTAATGATTTGTAACTTGCCGGCATATTGAGTGTTTAATTCATTAAGTACATCTGCAGAAAGTATGCATGGGCCACAATAAGTTTCGGTAAAATCAAGCAAAATGTATTTGCCTTTAAAATCAGAAACCCTGTGTATTTTATTATTTAGCTCCTTGGCTTCAAAATCAAAAAATAAATCGCCTTTTTTTACAGGGTTGCCTACTTTAATGTAATTGGTTATTCGTTGTCCAAAAGAACTACTTTTTAATGCAGGGCTTACGGTAGAGAACAATTTTGTAAACTCTTCTTTATTTATTTCATTTCTTTTCCAATATAACTCTTGCAAGCCAGCATGTGAGTTAACATGTTGTTTAATGAAATCTAATGTAATAAGGTTAAGGTTGCTATCAATGGATTTCATTTCTTTGCCCAAGGCTTGTGTTCTATGTTTAGCCGTATCGGTTTTTAACCCGAGAAGATAGGGGGCAATAATATTGACAATGCTATCTCTTTTACGCCATAGCACTTTAGTACGACCATTAAGAATATTGGCTATATCTTGCGATTTTGAGCCATTCTTTATAATATCTCGGGGAAAATCTTTAATGTCTCCTTTGAGTTGAATTTTATCGGGGCCTATGAGCAAATTGGTATATATAAACTCCTGTTTTGTGGGGCGTGCGTAAATCCAAAAACTTTTAACGGTAGATAATGATTTCTGCATTGTAAACTTTCCATCTATAATTTCTACACTATCAATATCTAAGTCTGCATCAAGGTCTTTTAAATAAAACTTAGTTCCGTTTTTAAATCCGCTAAGGTCAGCGTTAATTATATATTTTTGGGCATTTGCATACATACTGCAAATAATGAACAGAGCTATGCTAAGCGTTAAATTCTTTTTCATAAATAATAAAGGTTTAAAATCTATTGTTTTACTTAGTTTAGGTAAAGACGGTACTTGCTTCAAAATGTTGCATAAGATAAAGAAGTAAATTATTTAAAAATACAATGAACTTTTGAAACTTGTATAGTTTGTTTTTGGAACATTGTTTTGTTATTTGTTTAAAAAAATAGAAATACAGAATAATGTTTTGTGTAGATGTGCTAAATTTGCTTGCTTAAATATCTTTAGATAACACATAAATGGAAATCAATCTTACACGCAAAAGCGGAAAATTTAATTTCGAGGCCATAAATGAACAAGGACACACCGTTTTGCTAGACGGTAAACCAGCTATTGGAGGAGAAGGGAAAGGATTTAGACCTATGGAAATGCTTTTGGTAGGTTTAGGAGGTTGTAGTGGAATAGATGTGGTAAACGTTTTAACTAAACAGAGAGAGCCACTCAACGATATTAAGATTCATATAAAAGCTACGCGTAAGGAAGAAGAAATGCCACCTATTTTTGATGTAATAGATATTAGATTTGATTTGTTTGGAGATGTTAGTGAAGAAAAAGTTAAGCGGGCTTTGCAAATGACTTTTGATAAGTACTGCTCCGTATCTAATATCCTCGGCCGTTCGGCAACCATCAATTTTAGCTATACCATAAACAAATAATAAGACCTATAAATCAATAGCCACATACAATGGAAAATTTTGAAACCATAGCTATACGCACTCAAACAGAAAGAAGTGCTCATAAAGAACATTCGGCTCCTATCTACCTTACATCGAGCTATAAGTTTGATGATGCCGAAGAGATGAGGGCTTTGTTTGCCAATGAGAAAGAAGGTAATGTATATAGCCGTTATTCTAATCCCAATACATCAGAATTTATAGAAAAGATGGCTATGTTAGAAGGTGCAGAAGATGGTTTTGCCACTGCAACTGGTATGGCTGCAATATTTACTACTTTTGCCACTTTTCTTAAAAATGGCGATCATATTGTTTCAAGTCGTTCTGTTTTTGGTTCTACCCACCAATTGCTTACCAATATTTTTGCAAAATGGGGTGTAACTTTTGATTATGCCGATTTAGATAAACCAGAAGATTGGGAAGCATTGATTAAGCCCAATACCAAGCTCATTTTTGTTGAAACACCTTCTAACCCGGGCATTGATATTATAGATTTAGCATTTTTAGCTGGCTTAGCTAAAAAACATAATACCATATTGGTAGTAGATAATTGCTTTGCCACTCCATATTTACAGCAACCTATAAAATTAGGTGCCGATATTTCTATTCATTCGGCTACTAAGTACATAGACGGACAAGGCAGGGCTTTAGGTGGTATCATCTTAGGAAGTAAAGCACTGATTAATGATGTGATAGCTTTTGCACGTCACAGCGGGCCATCTTTATCACCATTTAATGCATGGCTTTTGTCAAAAAGTTTAGAAACACTGGCCGTTCGTATGGATCGTCATTGTGAAAATGCCTTAAAAGTTGCGCAGTATCTAGAAAACCATCCGAAAATTAAGCAGGTTAAATACCCTTTCTTGCCATCACATCCACAATATGAAATTGCAAAAAAACAGATGAAGATGGGCGGTGGCATCGTAACCATTGTAGTTAAAGACGGTATTGAAGGCGCACGTAAATTTATGGATGGACTTAGAATGTTCTCTATTTCGGCAAACTTGGCCGATACACGTTCTATAGCTACACACCCAGCAACAAGTACACATAGCAAATTAAGCGAAGAAGAAAGAAATATTGTAGGAATAGAACAAGGATCTATACGTTTGTCTATTGGATTAGAGCATATTGATGATATTATTGCTGATATTGAACAGGCTTTAAATTAAAACCCATTAAGAAATATTTTAAAAAGGGTCAGTTTTTTAAACTGACCCTTTTTAAAATGATTATATAACAGTGTGTTGTTTCTTATTTTTTAGTTAATTGATCAGAAGGAACTAACCCCGGAATGCTCAAAGTAATTAAGAGAGGATAGTGAAAAATAAAAAGTTTCATTCTTGCTTAAAGAATGAAACTTACAAAAATAGAGGAATTGTCTCAAAAGTCGGTCGTCACCCTGAATTTATTTCAGGGTCTCTTTGTAGAGATACTACAATAATACTTCAGATTCTGAAACAAGTTCAGAATGACGAATCTCAATAATTTAAGACAGCCTTATAAAAACATATCTCAAGCTTACTTTACCAAAGTAATCTCATGATCCGATACGGTAATCAATCTTTCTTTGTATAATCCGCCTATTGCTTTTTTAAAAGCACTTTTACTTACTTTAAATCGATGGTATATTTCTTCAGGAGAGCTTTTATCGCCTAAGTTAATTTTTCCACCTGTTTCTTTTAGCTCATTTAAGATTACCTCCTTGGTATCTAAAATATGTCCAAAGCCCGAAGGTTGCAACGTAAGGTCTATCTTACCTTCAACTCTTATTTTTTTAATCCAGCCTTTGCATTGCATACCGGGCTCTAGATGCGTAAACAATTCATTGTGGTAAAGCAATCCTATAAACTCATTATTGATAATAGCATTATAACCTAAATCAGATTTATCTACAATCAACAAGTCAACGGCATCGCCTTCTTCAAACTCATGGTCAAAATGCTCAACAAACTTATCTATTTTAGATGAGGCGAGTAAACGATTGGAAATTTCATCAACATATACATATACTACATAATTCTCATCACGTTGCATAGGTCTTTTTTGCTCCCGGTTTGGAACAAAAACATCCTTATCTATACCAAGATCTAGGTAAGCCCCATCATCTGTTACATCAACAACTCTTAGCAATGCAAATTCATTGGCAGCAGCTAAAGCTTTCTTGGTTGTGGCAATGGTCTGGTTATCTTTGTTCTTATAAACAAAAACCTCAATATCATCACCCAGTTCAATATTTTTAGGTACCTCGGTAAAAGGTAAAAGCACCTCTTCGTAACCATCAGATAAGCTTAAACCTTGGCTGTTTTTAGCTACTACACGTAAGTTATTGTATTCTCCTGTTTTGATCATTAATGTTTAATTATAGTGCAAAGATAGTTTATCGGCCGATTTTATGACGTAAAAAAATGTGCCTGAAAGTTGGGTGCGTCATTCCGTACTTGATACGGAATCTTTCAATACATGAGATTAATCTCTCTTAAGATCCTGAAATGAATTCAGGATGACGTTTTCCTCTTTGCAGACACACTTTACTCTAAGAACGAACTCTTAGATGGCCTTGGTCATTTCGGCAAGAAATGCCTTAGTTTCATTATCTAATAACGGGCTAACTTTTTCATAAACATCTTTATGGTAATTGTTTAACCAGTCAATATGATGTTTTTCAAGTAATTCTGTTTTTACCAAAGTAGTATCAATCGGTGCTAAAGTCAACGTTTCGAATTTATAGAATTCATTAAACTCATTTACTTCATCTTTAACCGTAAGCACAAGGTTTTCTATACGAACGCCATGTTTACCTATGCGGTATATTCCTGGTTCTATAGAGGTAATTGTACCCGGTTCTATGGTTACCGCTGTGGCAGAGGTATTAAATATATGCGGACCTTCGTGTACGTTTAAGAAATAACCCACACCATGCCCGGTTCCGTGTCCGTAATTTAAAGCATGATCCCACATAGGTTTACGTGTAATAGCATCAATAGCATAACCACAGGTGCCTTTAGGGAAACGTGTGCGGCTGCCTTCTATCATAGATTTGAGCACTAATGTATAGTCTGTCTTTTCTTCCTCGGTATTTTTACCCAAAGGAATAACACGCGTAATATCTGTAGTGCCATACTGGTATTGACCACCTGAATCTACAAGAAACAAACCCTCTGTTTTTATGGCTACATCACTTTCTGAAGTTGATGAGTAATGCGGCAACGCTCCGTGTTCTTTATATCCGGCAATGGTATTGAAACTCTCGCCAACAAAACCTTCTTGTGCTGCCCTGAACTGTCTTAATTTTTCAGCAGCAGAAATCTCGGTAATTTCTATTTTCCCTACATTATCTTTGATCCATTTAAAGAAAAGTGTCATGGCGGCACCGTCTTTGATCATGGTGTTGCGGGTGTTTCTAATTTCTGTTTCGTTCTTAATCGCTTTAAAAACGGTAGAAGGATTGGTATCTAACACTTTGTTTACCGAGACAGGTATTTTTTTGTATAGCGCAAAACAATTTCGCTTAGGGTCTACAAAAATGGTAGAATGTGCAGGGATATGCTCAAGGTCTGTACGAATAGCATTGTATTCTTTAACCTTAACACCTGCTGATTCTAATTTAGTGATGCTCTGACTGGTTAACTTAGCTTTTTCTATATATATAGATGCGGTTTCGTTAGTAATTAACGCAAAGCTTAACACAACAGGATTGTAACTTACATCTGTACCACGTAAATTAAAAATCCAAGCCATGTCATCTAATGAAGAAACCAAATGATACTCAGCTCCGCTTTTTTTCAAAGCTTTTCTGATTTCAGCTAATTTAGATTCAACCGACTGACCAATAAATTCATCATTGATTAAGAAAGCTAAATTTGAAGGTAGCTGCGGTCTGTTTTCCCATATATTACCTACAAAGTCGCGGTTAAGGAATTTAACTTTTTTAGGCGCAAGCAATTTCTCTAGATGCAACCCTAATACAACAGATACGGTATTTTCATCAAAAGCAACAGTATCTCCATCGTTTAAGTTTTCTGCTAACCATTCAACATATTCTGGTACGCCCTGTGCTTTAAGTTTAACCAATTCAAATCCGCTATTTCGCAATTGCTCTTCGGCCTGAACATAATATCTTGAATCGGCCCAAAGTCCTGCAAAATTTTGGGTAATAACCACTGTGCTTACAGAACCGGTAAAACCAGTTGTAAAAGCTATGGATCTATAATGATCTGGAAGGTACTCGCTGATATGAGGATCTGCCGAAGGAATGATATAAGCTGCAATACCTTCGGTTTGCATTTGCTGCCTTATGGCGTTCAATTTTTCTTTGTAGGTCATAGCACAAAGTTTAAAAACTGCGGTGATAAATGAAAATTTTAAAATGATTTTTACTTTTAATTGTCTTTCAAATCACGTTATTTTAACAACATAAAGGCTAAATAATGAAAGTTTTACAATTTGCCGTTCCAGTTGCTGCCACACAAACCATTATGGTGCAGGAAGACTTGATGCCGCATTTTTATCCTCATTTGCATAAACATGAAGAAGCGCAGCTCATATGGATAAGAAAAGGTACAGGTACTTTGCTGATCAATAACGATATGCACCTTTTTAAAAGTGGAGATGTGTTTTTTATAGGTGCAAACCAACCACATTTGTTTAAAAGTGATCAGGCGTATTTTAAAGATGACGCAGCCTTAAAAATAGAGGCTCTTTCTGTTTTCTTTGATCCAGAAGGAAAAATTGCTGCCGTATTTAATCTGCCCGAAATGCAGCCTGTTAAACAGCTACTCAATGAAAGAATTGCTTTTAAGGTTAATGAAAAATACCAAAAAGATATAGCTGATCAAATATTGGGCATTCAGCATGCCGAACCACAATATGCTATCATCAGGTTTTTAGAATTGTTATTGAAACTGTTAACCATTAGTAATGAACTGGAGAACCTTACCGTAATTCAGCATTACGCTGCTGATACCGATGCACTTCGTATAAATGCTGTTCTACATTTCTTGATGGAGAACTACGGAAGGCAGATAAGTTTGGCAGAAATAGCAGCCTATACCAATATGACCCCACAGGCATTTTGCAGATATTTTAAAAAACATACCCGACAAACGTTTACAACTTATATCAATAACCTGCGTGTAAATGAAGTTTGTAGTAAACTGATCAGAGGCGAATACCCTAATATCTCAACAGCGGTTTATGAGAGTGGATTTACCAATATCACAAGTTTTAACCGGGTTTTTAAGCAGATAAAAGGTAAAAACCCCAAATCTTATTTAAAACAATACTACGCAAATGTAGCTTTGTAAGGTTAATATTGGTAAATTACTTGTTAATAAGGGTTAAAAAATGTAAATACTTGATGCTTAAATTTGGATAAACTAAATATAGATCAGATATGAAACACGTTGCATGGAAAGGTATATATCCGGCATTATTAACGCCTTTTACGGCAGGAGATGAAATTGATTATCCAATTTTCTTTAAAAACTTAGAAGCCCAGATTAAAGCAGGGGTAGATGGTGTAATCATCTGTGGCTCTTTGGGTGAAGCCAGTACATTGACCACTCGTGAAAAACTAGATTTGTTAGATTTTACGGTAAAACATGTAAATGGACGTATCCCGGTAATTGTTAATGTAGCAGAACAGATTACAAAGGAAGCAGTAGAATTTGCCAAAAATGCAGAACGTATTGGTGCAGATGGGCTGATGGTTTTACCTCCTTTGCGTTACAAGGCATCTGATGAAGAAGTACTGGCTTTTTATAGCGCTATTGCCGAAGCAACTACTTTGTCTATTATGGTTTACAACAACCCAGTTGATTATGGTATAAAGATTACCTTAGATATGTTCGAATACTTGTCTAAATATCCTAATATCCAATCGGTAAAAGAAAGCACACGCGATATTTCTAATGTAACTCGCATGATCAACAGATTTGGTACTCGCTTTAAAATTTTAGGGGGAGTAGATACACTTTCTTTTGAATGTCTTGCTGTAGGAGCAGATGGTTTGGTAGCTGGTTTAGTAGATGCATTTCCTGAAGAAACCGTTGCGATTTACCGTTTAATAAAAGCCAACCGCTATGCAGAAGCTTTAACCATATATAGGTGGTTTTTACCTTTGCTAGAACTTGATATCCATCCAAAACTGGTTCAATATATCAAATTGGCTGCACAAGCTACAGGAATTGGAACTGAATATGTTCGTGCACCGCGTTTGCAGCTAAAAGGAAAAGAACGCGAAGAAGTTATGGCAATTATAGAACAAGGTATCGCTAACCGACCTAAACTGCCAGATTATTTATCTATATAAAGATTTTATCATGTTATTAAATAGACAAGAGTTAGATAAGATATTAGGAAAAGCTGATCAGGCTTTTCGAATATATAAGAAAATGAGCTTAAAGCAGCGGGCTGATTTTATGAGAGTGATAGGTGAAGAGATCATGGCTTTAGGCGATGAATTGATTCATACTGCTGCGAGAGAAACCAACTTGCCTGAAGCAAGATTAATTGGTGAGCGGGGCAGAACAGTCTTTCAACTAACAAGTTATGCGGCAGCGGCCGAACGTGGCGACTGGTTGGAAGCAAGAATAGATACCGCTGATGCGACAAAAACACCTCCTAAACCAGATTTGAGGAAAATGTTGGTGCCATTAGGCACAGTACTCGTATTTGGAGCAAGTAATTTTCCATTTGCTTATTCAACTGCTGGTGGCGATACGGCCTGTGCCTTTGCTGCGGGATGCCCTGTAGTGGTTAAAGCACATCCGGCTCATCAAAAAACTTCTGAGTTGGTGGCCAGCGCCATTCTAAAAGCAGCAGAAAAATGTAAGATGCCCGATGGTATATTTAGCCATATTATAGAACCGGGCAATGCCATAGGCGAATATTTGGTAAAACATCCGGTAATTAAAGCCGTAGGTTTTACAGGTTCTTATGGAGGTGGGCGAGCACTATTTGATGCAGCTAACCAACGTAAAGTACCTATTCCTGTTTTTGCCGAAATGGGAAGCTTGAATCCTGTTTTCTTACTGCCAGATAAGCTGGCGACAGATGCTGTAGGTACTGCTAAACTTTATGCAGGCTCTATTACTTTAGGCATGGGACAGTTTTGTACCAACCCGGGTTTAATATTTGGTATTGAAGGAGAGGCTTTAGATCTTTTTAAGCAAACATTGGCACATGAAATAGAACAAGTTGCTCCATTTAAAATGCTTCATCAAGGTATTGCCGATAATTTTAGCCATAAATTACAACAGTCTTTGGAGCAGAAAGATGTTCATGTTTTAGCACATACTAAATCAGAAATTAAAGTTGGCGAAGGTAATATAACCGTAGCACAGGTTGATGCAGCTACTTTTTTAACTAATCCGCTATTGCACCAAGAAGTTTTTGGGCCTTATTCTTTAATAATTAGTTGTAAAGATGCCGAACAAATGAAAGAGATTGTCTCTCGCCTTGAAGGCCAGCTTACGGCAACGGTTATGGCAACAGATCAAGATGCAGCACAACACGAAGATTTATTTGCTGATATACAAGAGATATGTGGTCGTTTCATTTTTAATAACGTACCAACAGGTGTAGAAGTTTGCTTGTCTATGCAGCATGGAGGACCTTTTCCGGCAACAACTGATAGTAGGTTTACTTCTGTTGGTGCAGATGGCATTAAACGTTTTGCTCGTCCGGTAGCTTTTCAGAATTGGCCTGATCAGTTTCTTCCTGAAGAATTGAAAAACGCTAATCCTTTAAATATCTGGCGTACATTAAACAATCAATTAAGTAAAGAAGCCGTTTCATGAAAAAGACATTCACATGCATAGATGCACACACTTGCGGAAATCCTGTTAGGGTAGTGGCTGGCGGTGGTCCGATTTTAAAAGGCAACAATATGATGGAACGCAGGCTGCATTTTTTGAAAGAGTACGACTGGATACGCAAGGGCTTGATGTTTGAACCACGCGGACATGATATGATGAGCGGTAGTATCTTATACCCACCTGTAGATCCAGCTAACGATATAGGGGTTTTATACATAGAAACCAGTGGTTGTTTGCCCATGTGCGGACATGGCACCATAGGTACGGTAACCATTGCGATTGAAGAAGGGCTTGTTATTCCAAAAGTGCCGGGCAAATTGAGATTAGAAACACCTGCTGGATTGGTATTGGTAGAATACGTACAGGAAGGACCAAAAGTAAAATCAGTAAAACTGATCAATATCAAATCCTATTTGGCGGCGCAAGATTTAACTGTAGATTGCCCAGATTTGGGTGAAATAAAAGTAGATGTGGCATATGGTGGAAATTTTTATGCCATTGTTGATCCTCAAGAAAATTTTAAAGGCATAGAAAATTACAGCGCCGATCAGTTGATCAGTTGGAGCAGGACTTGTCGTAAACAGATGAACGAGAGGTATCAATTTGTACATCCTGAAGATAGTAATATCAATGGATTGAGCCATTTTTTATGGACAGGCAAAACATTGTCTGCTGATGCTACTGCGCGAAATGCTGTTTTTTATGGAGATAAAGCAATAGACCGTTCGCCTTGTGGAACGGGAACTTCAGCTCGTATGGCACAATGGCACGCCAAAGGCAAATTGAAAAAAGGAGATCAGTTTATCCACGAGAGTATTATAGGTTCAAAATTTAAAGGAACCATTGAAGAAGAAACTACGGTTAATGGCATGCCAGCTATTATTCCGGGTATAGAAGGATGGGCAATCGTAACGGGCTATAATACCATTTTTATAGATGATATTGATCCTTATGCACATGGTTTTCAGGTCATATAAACTTGCATCAAATGTTGGGTAAACAAAAAGTAATTATCATAGGAGCAGGCATAACTGGGTTATTTTCTGCTTATTACTTGTTGCAAGAGGGTTATGAAGTTACATTGATTGATAAAGGTAACCTTACAGATAATTGTTCGTCTGGCAATGCGGGTATGATTGTACCTAGTCATTTTATTCCTTTGGCTGCCCCGGGCATGATCAGTAAGGGTATTAAATGGATGTTTAACAGCAGAAGCCCTTTTTATGTAAAGCCATCACTTAACCTCGAATTGTTGCAATGGGGTATTCAATTTTGGAAACATGCCAATACCAAGCATCTGGCTATAAGTGCAGAACCTCTTAGAGATTTTCATTTGTTGAGCAAAGGATTATATAATAGTGTTACCACTGAAGGAACACTTGAATTTGGTTTGGAACAGAAAGGTATTTTAATGTTATATAAGAATGCTGAGGTTGGAGAAGAGGAAATACATGTAGCGAAACAGGCAAAAGATCTTGGGTTGGATGTAGATATGCTCAATGCAGAACAGGTACAGGAACTAGAACCGCACGTTGAATTAGATGTGGCCGGGGCTGTGCATTATAAATGTGATGCTCATCTTTATCCAAATCAACTGGTGCAGAACCTGATCAAGTACCTTAGAGAAAAAGGTGTAAGCATTTTAACCAATAGTGCCATTATATCCATAGAAATTAAAGATAACAATATCAATGCAGTGCATACCGCTTCGCAAAAGCACGAGGCTGATTTATTTGTGCTTACAGGCGGTGCATGGTTGCCCGGCTTGGCCAAAAAGGCCAACTTGTCTATACCATTGATGCCCGGCAAAGGTTATTCATTTATGCACCAACCGGGAGATGATCAGATTATTCACCCCGCATTGTTGCTTGAGGCAAGAGTATCAGTAACACCAATGAATGGTGAGGTACG
>DDEP01000057.1:0-7764 GCA_002336465.1 Pedobacter sp. UBA1951 | reverse complement strand
CATGGGATGATGGGCGTAAGTTTAGCTCCTGCAACAGGTAAAATGGTTGCGCAGTTAGCCTCACGGCAGCAAACCTCAATGGATATTGGTTTATTTAGTCCTGATAGGTTCGCTTAAAACTTATACTTCGGCCTTAGTAGGTACAATCAATACCGGGCAGGCCGATTTACGAGCAACGTGTGCAGCAACGCTACCCACCAAGAAGCGATATAAGCCGCCACGACCATGCGTACCCATAACGATCAAGTCTGCTCCCCAGTCTTCAGCTTGCTGTAAAATACCATGGCTAGCCGTGTCTAAAACCGAAAAATAGGTGGTCTTTATACCTTTGCCATATTTATTTTCTATCTCTTTTAACAGTACGTGACTGTTTTCCTCGCTGTTATCATATACCTCAAGAAAAACAGGTGCTAGTGTAAAATCTGGAGTGGTAGCAGCCGGGGCAGGTTCAACAATATTTAATAAAGCAACCTCAGCATCGTGATTCTTAGCGGTTTCATATCCAATCTTTGCTGCTTTTTCAGAGCAAATACTGTTGTCAACAGCAATTAATATTTTTTTGTAGCCCATAATATTGATATTTAACCTACTGTATAAACAATTCTAGAAATTAAAAGTTTATCAGTATTTGTGCATATTTGCGTTAGTTTATATAAATATATGGAAATTTATCATGTTTGCCGCGTAGCGGTAGCACCTTTAAGAAAATCAGCAGCCGATAGCAGTGAAATTGTTTCGCAGTTGTTATTTGGAGATCGGGTTATTCTGATAGAAAAAACCGAAAAGTGGTGTTATGTAAAAACACATCATGATAATTATGAAGGATGGATGGATTATAAACAACTCCAAATCCTACCTGAAATCCAATATAAAGAAGAAAATGCTTATCATTTTATAACCAAACCTCAGTTAGATAATACAATAATTGACTCAAAGGGAACAAAATATTACCTCAGTCCGGCAAGTACATTGCCGTTTTATGACGGAGGAGTTTGCTACCTGGGTAACGAGAAGTTTGAAGTTACAGTTGAACCTTTCATTCCAGATGCAGCTAATTTTATGAATGAAGTAGAAAAGGTAGCTCTATTTTATGAGAATACACCTTATTTATGGGGTGGTCGTACCTTATTTGGTATAGATTGCTCGGGTTTTACCCAAACGGTTTATAAGTTGTTGGGATTGAATATCAGGAGAGATGCCTCGCAGCAGGCAGAGCAAGGAAAATTGGTAGATTTTTTAGCTTCTGCAAAATTAGGCGATTTGGCTTTCTTTGATAATGAAGAGGGAAGGATAACCCATGTAGGCCTGATGCTAAGCAATGATAAAATTATTCATGCTGCGGGAAAAGTTCGTATCGACCCTATTGATGACCAAGGGATCTACAATGCTGAACTTGGGAAATACACACATAAATTACGGATTATTAAACGTTTTGTTTAACGGATAATAAAGCTATATTTTACTTCTTTAAGTCGTCATTCCGAATTTATTTCGGAAACTATCGGGTAAGATGCTGAGCCAAGTTCAGCATGACGTTAGGGGAGAAGGTCGCATGACGAGAAAGTTTATTAGAAACGATGTTAAACTGGGCTTTACAATGTACTGATACAAGTAGTTAAAGTCAAAATTCACGTTTCGACAGGCTCAATATGATAAATTCTTTTGAAACACTTACACCCCTAATTCTTTTAATAAAGCCTCAAAACGTTCTTTAAGCTCGGCCAATTCGGCTTCTGTCTTGCTTAAACGTTCTTCTAATCCGCTATGGTCAGCATTGTTATGAAGCGTTACATCATCATCAAAATCAACATCCTCAACATCGCCGCTAAATAAGTGTGCATAGCGCTGTTCCTTCTGCCCAGGTCTTTTAGGTAAAAGTTTAATATAGCCTTCGTTGTTTAATTTTTGCAGAATTTCATTCACTTCATCAAGGCTTTCAAATTCATATAAGCGACCAGAGTTGCTATTGATTTCGCCCGGAGTTAAAGCCCCTCTCAAAAATAACAGGCATAATACAGTAGTTTCTGAAGGAAGAAGCGGATATGCAACTGCAAGATTATGCTTGTATTTGATATTACGTATAGAACCACCTGTTACCGTTGCGCTCAGTCCGGCAATTTTTAAACTATTGAGCGCAGATACTACCGTTGCTTCATCATAATTCACTACGGGTTTACGTGAGCTTTTTTGGTTGCATGCATTCAATAAACCATTTAAGGTCATCGGATAATAATCGGGAGTGGTTTTTGACTTTTCAATCAAAGAACCTAAAACACGAATTTGAGCTGCATCTAATAAAGGTAATTTCAATGTTTCGTTCATGCTTTAAAAGTAGAAATAATTCGGAAATATAGCGGTTAAATTGACAAATCTTAATTAAAAGTATAATTTTATGGGCAACGCAATATGCTTGAAATGAGAAAGACTTTATCCTGTATAACCCTTTGCCTTTTAATGGCTTTAAGTTTTGGTAATATTTATGCGCAAGAAAAAGAAGTTGAACAAATTGCAGTTAAGGTAGATGCTCCCGCTATTCAGGTAGTACACGTTAAAAAAGGGAAGGTTACAGCAGTAAATTTCGGAAAGAAAAAATCAGATTCTAATGCCCTGATTACAAGCAATACTGTTTTTCAGGCTGCATCTTTAACAAAGGTAATTGCCGCTTATACACTTTTTAAGCTATATGATAAAGGCTTGATTGATTTGGATAAACCTTTGTCTGAATATTTTGCCTATAACCGTTTGGCTAATGAACCTCAAGGACGTTTGATTACTGCCCGTATGGTGCTTACTCACCGTACCGGGTTTCTAAATTGGGAAGGAGCAGTAGGATCTGCCGAATGGTACAATACACCGCTACATGTGCAGTTTGTACCGGGTACCAAATATAAATACTCAGGAGAAGGCTTTTATTACTTGCAATTGGCTATGGAAAAGGTAACCGGCAAACCTTTTAGGAAAATTGTACAGGATGAAGTATTTAAACCCTTAAAAATGGAGCATTCTGATATGCAATGGAATGAAGAGCTGTTTACAGATTATGCTTATGGGCATTATAGTGCCGATAAACCTCGCAAGTTAGCTAAATGGAGCTATGTAAATGCTGCTTATACGCTTTATACCACGGCTTTAGACTATACTCGTTTTGTACAACAGGCTTTGGCAGAAGGGAAAGGGCTAAAAAAGAAAACCCATCTTTTGATGATCAGTAAAGCTAATGAGGCACAAAAAGCATCAGGAGAGATCAATGACGATGATAAACATGTACCATGTGCACTTGGTATGCGTATGCAGATCAATGAGAAAGGTACTTGGTTGTGGCATACAGGTTCAAATCCGGGTTTCAGATGTTTCTTCATTATAAATCCTGCAACTAAAGAAAGCTTGGTGGCTTTTAATAATTCAGATACAGGCATGCCTGCTTTTGACGAATTGATGCATTTGTTTTTAGAGAAAGACCAAACTTTCTGGGCTTATAAATGGCGCAATGGCGAATTGGATTAAATCGACTTTCAGAACTTAACTCTTAAGCTCCCATACAATGACTTTCTTGTCATCGCCAGTAGAAATAAGTTTTGAGCCATCTTTAGACCATATCAGCTTATTTACCGAATGTGTATGGCCTATTCCGGTTTTCTCTAAACTTAAGATTTTGTACAATTTAAAATTATTCGCATCCCAAAGCTTAATGCTTTTATCTTGACTGGCCGTAACAAATAGATCAAGTTCAGGATGAAAGGCAATGTCGTAAACAGCAAACAGATGGGCAGGAATAGATTTGATCAGGTTATAAGAAGGTAGTTCCCATATATGTAATTGAGCATCACGCCCGCCACTGATTAAATAGTTTCCTTGTGGATGGTAGGCTATTGAAGTAACCGGATGTGTATGTGCAGTAAGCACTTGTTTTAAACTAAAATCTGCTGCATTGTAAATCCTTATGGAGTGATCTTTGCAGGCAAATGCAATTTCTTGCTCGTCTGGAGATACGGCTATTGCCCTTACAGTATTGGAAACAACAGAGAAACGGTATTTTTCTTTGAGGTCTGCTAGCGACCAAACGGCAACATCGCCATCTTCTCCTGTGGTTAACAATTCATTTTTTGATGGGAGTGTCTTGATAGAGAAGATACCTTTATGATGTGCATTTATTCTTGCGATAACTTTTTGTTCTATAAAATCGAAAACACTGAAAGCACCGCTGCGTTCGCCCACAAACATTTGATTGTTGTGGTTGTGCAAAGTATATACAGAACTCTGTACGGGCATTTTAACCATGATAAAGGCCATCTTGTTAAGGCTCCATTCTACAACGCCTTTATCATTGCCAGCACTAAAAAATATGCCTGCTTTATCAGAATTAGATAAGGTGTAAACTGGATTTTGATGACCGATGAAAGTGTGTAAATGGGTTAACATGCGTATCTATAGGGTAAAATTAAATAGTAGAGTGGTTCTTTTTGTCCGTCTGCCATGCTTTAACAAATTGTACAACCACCGTAATACCCAAAACAGCTTGAAGTAAACCCATGGCAATTAAGAATGGCGTATTAAGGCATGAGGTGATCAACAGAATAAGAAAAACCACAATTGAAAAAATACCATATAATAAACCCAATATACCTACAATCCTATGCCATAGTTTTAAAACGAAGGTTTGATGGTTTAACAGTACAATTACAATAAGGTTAAACATAACAGGAAATACGATGAAAATAGATTCCAATATATTATGCTGTATTTTTAAAACGGCAAAGAATACCAGTCCAAGAACCAAGTTGATGTACGACAGTTTTTTTAACATGGTTTAACCTTTATGTCTTTCGGCCAAATTTAATGCAATATCTTGGATAGTTAGCTTTTTCTCTTTTAAAAGGAACAGTAGGTGAAAAATTAGATCAGATGCTTCGTTGATGAGGTCTTTTTTGTTTTCAACCAATGCGGCAATTACTGTTTCAACACCTTCTTCGCCAACTTTTTGGGCTATTTTGTGAAGCCCCTTATTGCGCATTTTGTTGATATAAGAACCTTCAACGGGGTTTTCATAACGATCGTTTATAATGTTTTCAAGCTCAAAAATAAAGTTCTGGTTAAAATCAGTGTTAAAGCAGCTCCTGCTGCCCGTATGGCAAGTAGGGCCTTTAGGACTTGCTTTAATAAGAATGGTATCATGATCACAATCAATGTGCATGGATTTTACCCATAAAAAGTTGCCGCTTTCTTCTCCCTTGGTCCACAAACGGTTTTTGCTCCGCGAAAAGAAAGTTACCTTTCCTTCTTTCTGTGTTTTTTCAAACGCTTCGGCATTCATGTAGCCTAACATTAATACCTCAAGAGTCTGTTCGTTCTGTATAATTACAGGTACAAGACCTTCGCCTTTGGTAAAGTCAATCTGATCGGTGTTTATAATTGTTGTCATTTTAAGCTGTTGTAAACTAAAACCTATATTCTTACGGGTATATCATTTTGCCGTAAGGTTGTTTTTAAATCGGGTATCAGAATCTCTCCGTAGTGAAATACCGAAGCGGCGAGTGCGGCATCAACATTGGTTTCTTTAAAAACCGCTGTAAAATGAGCTTTGTTTCCGGCACCACCCGAAGCAATAACGGGAATATTTACCCTATCATTGATTTTCTTGAGCAGTTTGCAATCAAAACCTGCTTTTGTACCATCATGATCCATGGAGGTTAGCAATATTTCTCCGGCTCCCATGTTTTCTGCCTGTTTGATCCAATTTTCTGTTTCTAAGGCTGTAATTACACGTCCGCCGTTTAAATGAACTTTATTTTTGCCTTCTATATTGCGGGTATCAACAGCTAAAACTACAAACTGAGAGCCAAATTTGGCGGCTAAGTCTGCTATTAATTGAGGGTTGCGCACCGCTGCAGAATTAATGCTGATCTTGTCTGCACCTGCATTTAGTAAAGCTTCGGCATCAGCTATGGAGGCAATGCCTCCTCCAATGGTAAAAGGAATATTAAGTTCTTTGGCTACAGCCTTTACCATTTCTAAAGTGGTTTTCCGGTGTTCATTGGTTGCGGTTATGTCTAAAAAAACCAATTCATCTGCACCCTGCAAAGCATATTTTGCAGCTAATTCAACCGGGTCTCCGGCATCACGTAGCTGAACAAAATTTACACCTTTAACCGTTCTGCCATCTTTTACATCAAGACAAGGGATAATACGTTTCGATAACATTTTTTAATCGGATATCTGCTGTTAAATACTGGTGAGTGCTTTTAAATTCCATGCTTTGATTTCATCTATCGAGATTTTGTTTTCATAAATGGCTTTTCCAACTACAACGCTTCTGATAGGAAGCTTAGCCAGTTCTTCAATGTCTTTCATGGAACTTACTCCACCCGATGCGATGAGTTTGATCATGGGCGAGTGGTCAAGCAGTTTTTTGTAGAGTTCAATCGCTGTTCCGCCTAATTTGCCATCTTTATTAATATCGGTGCACAAGAACCTGAAAAAACCTAGGCTTAAACATTTATCTACGTAATCCATCAGTTTAATAGGCGAGCTTTCCATCCATCCCGAATATTTGATTACTTCATCCAGTACATCTATGGCGATTACGATGCGGTTGGCATAATCTTCTGTATGCGAAAAAGCAGTACTTAATTCAGGTAAAAAATCAGGATTGCTTACGGCTTGCGTACCTACAATTACACGGTGTACACCAGCATCAAGCAATTGTGTAACCTGCTCTATGGTACGTATTCCACCTCCATACTGCACTTTCATTTCTGTTTCTTTAATAATCTTAAAGAGTTCTGCTTGGTTTCTGAAATCGCCTTTGGCTCCATTTAAATCTATAATGTGGATAAAATCAGTACCATTAGAACGATAGCGCTCGATCATTTCCTGTATAGAAACTTGGTATTCAGTCTTCTGGTTGTAATTACCTTCTACAAGTCGAACGACTTTACCATCTAAAATATCAATAGCCGGAATAATATACATGTGATTAGCTTTATAGGGTTAGGTGTGCAAAATTCTTTAATAATTGTTCGCCAGCAGCTCCCGATTTTTCGGGGTGAAACTGAACGCCAAAAAAATTATCTTTTTGTATAGCTGCAGAAAATTTACAGCCATAATTGGCAGAAGCTATATCAAAAATAGGGTTATATTCTATAAAATAAGAATGTACAAAGTAAAATTGTGTATGTTTTAAGATGTTGTAAAACAATTTGTTGTCTCTAAAATCAACGTTATTCCACCCCATGTGCGGAATTTTGATGTGCTGATCTTTATTGAACAACTTGGTTTGCAAAGGAAATAGATTGAGTAAGGCTGAGTTACCTTCCTCAGAATACGCAGTTAACAATTGCATGCCTACACAAATGCCCAGTACAGGTTTTTGAAGTAGTTTGATGCTATCTGCCAAACCCGATTCTTTTAATTTAGACATAGCTGCTCCCGCATGGCCCACTCCGGGTATGATGATATGGCTATATGCATCAAAATCGTCAATTTGATTGATCATTCCATAAGCAATGTTTTGACGTTCTAAAGCACAGCTTAGTGAAAAGATATTGCCTGCACCATAATTTACGATTCCTATTTTTGAAGTAGCAGCTTTACTTTTGTTATTGATTTTGTTTTCTATTTCTTTGCTCATAACATGCCTTTTGTACTTGGGAGCACCATTTTTTCACTATCGCGTTTTATGGCCATTTTAATAGCTTTGGCAAAAGCTTTGAAAATTGCTTCGATTTTATGGTGTTCATTTTGGCCTTCGGCTTTAATATTGAGGTT